>CAYRJP010000252.1:0-4131 GCA_964424425.1 uncultured Bacteroidales bacterium
TTTGTCTGATAATATATATTATGTTAAATAGGATATTTAAAAGAAAAGCTGAAATTAATCAGCTTCTCCAAGAGAGTTATTCTCCTAACGCTTTCAATTCTTCATTAATTTTTTTATACTTATCCATATAATCTTCATGATCACCTCTTAATTTAAAATAAATTTCTTTTAAAGTAAGCATAGTTGATTTCTCTTTTGTATCAATTTCGTGTGCTTTTTCCAAATAAGGAACAGCTTTGTCTAATTCAACGAATGCTTCTTTCACAGCTGCATCGTATTTTTTCTGTTCATTTGGCGGAATTTCATTGGCTGCCTTTAGCATATCAGCTCCTTTGTTGAAATACAAAGCTCCAAGATTATAGTATGCATCAAAATAATCGGGTTTAATTTCAATAGCTTTTTCGTAAGATATTTTTGCATTATCAAAATCTCCCAGTTTATCGTATAATGCTCCTCTTGCAAAGTAGAACGTATGATTTTTCGGGTCTTTTTCTATTGCTTTGTTCAAATATTCAAGAGCCAAGTCCGATTTATCTTTTTCCAAGTAATAATTAATAAGAGTTACCATAAGAGCATCATTATCATTGGGATAAGCCTCAATACCTCTTTTAATTACATCTAAATATTGAGCAGTATCACCTCGTTCCAACTCTATATTTGCCATAAAAGAATAAACCTTAGAACCTTCGTATTTTAAATCTGCGGTTTTTTGATAATATTCAATTGCTTTATCGTAGTTTTTAGCTCTATCGGCAGCAATACCTGCATTGAAAATTACCATAGTATCAATTTTTCCGGGAGCTACCAATTTGTCAATATCCAATGATGTTTCGAAGCTGTTAAGGGCTCCGTTGAAATTATTTTCACTAAAATACTCAATACCTTTATTTACAATAGCAATTCCTAATATTGTAAGTTGGTAGTTTATTTCTTTAGTGTATTGGTGTTTTGTGTCAAGTTCAAGTGCTTTTTTGTATGACTCATAAGCTACTTGCAAAGGTTGTTCACATAAATTTTTAAATTTTTCATCTTTAGTAGTTCCAATGGCTTGATATACTTGCCCTCTAACTTTCCACGTTTTGGCTTTACCTTTAGTTTTTTCGTGTTTTGCAGCTAAATCAATGGCTTCTTTTGCTTTATCAAGCTGATTATACTGCGGTTTAATATAATTTATAGCACTTTGAACCTTAGAGTTTTGTGCCGAAACAAAATAAACCGAAAACGCCAAAATAAATAAAATCGCTATTTTTTTCATTTGTTTAATTTTTATGTCTATAAATACAAATTATTATATCACAATAATTTGACCAGACGTTAATGTAATGTATTTTGTTAAATTAACCCTTTACTTAAAATTTTTTCAAAAATATATTATTTTAAATTATAAATCAAGAAATTATTCGATAACACTGTCAGAATTATCATTTTCATTCAACTCTTCATCTAAATTTTCATCGCTTTTTGCAACAAATTCCACTGCTGCAATACTATCGCCATTTTTAAGATTAATAACTCTTACACCTTGTGTAGCACGTCCCATAACTCTCAAATCGGATACAGCCATGCGTATAGTTAATCCGCGTTTGGTAATTATCATTAAGTCATTTTCGTCGGTAACGGCTTTTAGTGCTATTAAATTACCTGTTTTTTCGGTAACATTTATTGTTTTAACACCTTTTCCTCCGCGTTTAGTAATACGATAATCACCTATTTTTGAACGTTTTCCGTATCCTTTTTCAGAAACAACAAGTATATCTTCATTTTCATTTTCAACGCAAATCATACCTATAACTTCATCTTTTGGCGAAAGCGTTACTCCTTTAACTCCTGAAGCTGTTCTACCTATTGCTCGTATGCCTTTTTCGTTAAAACGAATTGCTTTTCCGCTTCTTACGGCTAATACAATTTCATTTTCTCCGTTTGTGAGTTTTGCTCCCAGCAGTTGGTCACCTTCACGGATTGTAATTGCATTTACTCCTGTTTGACGCGGGCGGCTGTATGCTTCTAACAATGTCTTTTTAATAATACCTTTTTTGGTAGCAAGAATAATATAGTGACTGTTAACATATTCTTCGTCTTTAAGAGTTTTGACATTAATATATGCTTTTACATTGTCACTATTTTCAATTTGAAGAAGATTCTGAATAGCTCTACCTTTGGAAGTTCGTGTTCCTTCAGGTATTTCGTAAACTTTCATCCAAAAACATCTTCCTGCTTCGGTAAAAAACAGCATGGTGCTGTGCATATTTGCCACATAAAGATGTTCAATAAAATCTTCGTCGCGGGTATTACTTCCTTTTGAGCCTACTCCACCCCTGCTTTGTGTTTTAAATTCGCTTAATGCAGTTCGTTTTATATATCCCATATGCGATATTGTGATTACCACTTCTTCATCAGCATAAAAATCTTCGGGGTTAAATTCTCCGGCATCGGGAACAATATCTGTTCTTCTTCCGTCGCCGTATTTATCTTTTACTTCTATAAGTTCTTCTTTTATAATGTTCATACGAAGTTCTTTGTTTTCAAGAATCTCTTTCAATCGTTCAATGAGTTTCTTCAAATCTTCGTATTCGGCACGCAGTTTATCTTGCTCAAGTCCGGTAAGCTGACGCAAACGCATATCAACTATTGCACGTGCTTGAATTTCAGTCAGTTCAAAGCGTTTAATTAAAGCATCAATTGCATCATTCGGACTTTTAGATTTTTTGATAATTTCAATAACTTCGTCAATATTATCACTGGCTATTATCAATCCTTCTAAAATATGTGCTCTCTCTTCGGCTTTACGCAATTCGTATTTTGTACGTCTGACAATAACATCATGCCTGTGGTCGATAAATTTGCTCAATAAATCTTTTAAATTAAGCATTTGCGGGCGACCGTTTACCAATGCAATATTATTAACACTAAATGATGTTTGCAGCTGTGTAAACTTATACAATTTGTTTAAAACAACATGTGGAATAGCATCTTTTCTAAGGTCATATACAATACGCATTCCTTGTCTGTCCGACTCATCGTTAACATTTGTAATGCCGTCAATTTTTTTATCGTTTACCAATTCGGCTGTTTTCATTATCATTTCAGCCTTATTAACAAGATAAGGAATTTCGGTAATTACAATTTTTGATTTTCCGTTGTCGGATGTTTCAATTTCGGCTTTTCCGCGTAAAACAATTCGTCCGCGACCTGTTTCAAAGGCATCTTTAACACCTTGATAACCATATATAATACCACCTGTAGGAAAATCGGGAGCTTTAACATGGTTCATCAATTCGTCAATTGTAATATCATTGTTTTCAATATATGCAATTAATGCATCAATAATTTCGGATAAATTGTGAGGCGGCATGTTTGTTGCCATACCAACAGCAATACCGGAGGCTCCGTTTACAAGCAAATTAGGTATTCTTGTGGGAAGAACTTTCGGTTCGTATAGTGAATCGTCGAAGTTTAGTTGCAGGTCAACAGTTTCTTTATCTAAATCGGCAAGCATCTCTTCGGCTGTTTTTTTTAACCTAGCCTCTGTATAACGCATTGCAGCAGGACTGTCGCCGTCAACTGAGCCAAAGTTTCCTTGTCCGTCAATAAGCGGATAGCGAAGAGACCACTCCTGAGCCATTCTTACCATAGCAAAATAAACTGATGAATCGCCGTGTGGATGATACTTACCAAGCACCTCTCCTACAATTCTTGCTGATTTTTTATAAGGACGATTTGATGAAATTCCCAATTCTGACATTCCAAATAAAACTCGCCTGTGCACCGGCTTTAATCCGTCTCTTACATCAGGTAAAGCTCGGGCTACTATTACCGACATTGAATAGTCGATATAAGCAGATTTCATCTCCTCTTCGATGTTAATTTTTATAATTCTTTCTCCGTCAGCCATTTACATTATATTTTAATTGTATTTTATTATTTTTTTTAAGCTCCTAAATGTAATAAAATAATTGATTATAACACTCTTAAACTGTGTGCTTTTTAAGGAAATTATCAACAATTTTTGTTTATAAAAAATGATTATTAACAACTTCTTTCGTTTATTGTGTTCTACAGCTTTTTACACACATTTTATTTAACATAAATTATCAGATGTGATGTTTAAATTATACAGTTTGTAGAAGTTTT
>CAYRJP010000253.1:0-4096 GCA_964424425.1 uncultured Bacteroidales bacterium
GCGGATTGGCTCCAAATAAACGTAAATTTTTATCGAAATACGGAATTAAAGCACTGCTTGCCGGAACATTGGCGTCTCTGTTGTCGGCTACTATTGTGGGAACAATTTTAGGATAAATTTGTAAAAAATAAAAGATAATTTTATTTCTTTGAAATTAAATAAAAGTAATATTCTATAAGAATTTCGTTAAAAGAATTGCCAGTAAATTTTATATTATGACCGTTTGATTTCATAATATTATAGAGCATCATGGTAGCATCATGGTAATTTTTCCAATCTGACTTTTTCAATAGTTTCAATTTTAACGGTAAAGGCAAAACAAGTTTTATACTGTTTTTTATATGTTGTATTATCAATTGTTTTTTTGTTGGTTGCAACTCCTCTTCAAAATAAACATTCAAAGGTTTAAAATATTTTTCTATTAATATTCTGTCATATAATTTTTTCATTTCTCTTTGCTCAAACGGCAACGATAAAAAAAAGTTCAACAACTCTAAATCCCAAAAAGGAAAACGTTTTTCGTAACCGAAAAAATCAAATACCAAAGATGAATTAAAAATCATTTTTGATATTTTTTCTCTAATATCTATTTCCTCAAAAACTGTTGTTGAAATATTATTTTTTACAGGAGCAATTTTATTGTTAATATATTTTTTTAACTGATTTTTATCTTGTTTAGTCAGTTTTTTGAAAAGACTTTTCTTTTTTATAAAAACACTACTTATTTCATTAATATTCAAATTGTTATCAAAAACTTTAATAATTTGACTACCCCCTATAAGGTCTCCCGAATGACCGGGAATAAATACAGAATCGACAGGAATAATATTTTTTTCTTTAAGATACTTTACCGCAAAATATTCTTGAAGAAAAAACATTGAAGTCAGATGTGCAGAGTAATTAATATAATCATTAAATATTTGTGATTCTGCAAAATCAGCAAACTCTTTTTTATTATATTCAATAAAAATCCATTTGTATCCAAGTTGTCCGGCTACTTTTTTACTTATCGGCAAATCGGGATTGTTTTCCTGTTTTCCATATGTAAAGCAGATAACATTTTTATAATTGTGCTTTTTTAAAGCAGCTGCAATCCATCGCGAATCAAAACCGCCGCTGAGCGGAACAACGGCAGTTCTGCCGTTTAAACTTTTAATTAACCTTGTAATACTATTTTCAAAAGCATTAATCCCTTCTTTAAATAATTCATTTTCAGGTTTATCATTAAATGTTTTAACCGAAAATAAATGATAAAAAACTTTATCTGCAATTTCTTCTTTATTAAATCGTATTGCCTGAGCATTCTCTATTTGATAAATATTTTCAATCAAAGTAGAACTACCGACAGTATATCCCAAACTACGATATAAAGATTTTTGCAGTTTGTTAATTTTTATATTCCCCGATTTATTAATTAAAAACTCTGTATCGTCAGATATAACTATCTCATTATCAATTGTATTATAAAATAATGGAAATGATATATTTCTGTCAACAGCAACCCAAATTTCATCACCCGATTCAATAATTACGGAAAATATTCCGTTACACTGTTTTAGAATAGAGACAAAAGCATTAAAAGTATCTGCTTTTTTAAAATATTCAGGCATTAAATCATTATGATAAATATTCCCGGTATTATCAAAAAAAACACCTTTAACCCATATTTTACCTGAATTATACCAATTGAATCCTTTATTATGAGTTAATTTAATCATTTGTTACCTGTTAATTTATATAAAAAAGCATTAAAATACACATCTCGTAACTTATTATTAATTAATATTTTAATTATTTGTTTATAGAACTTTTTTGACAGTAATATTTTAATAAAAGATTTCTTTTGTAAACTCTCTCCTTGCGGATTTAATACCTTATGAACAGGACGATTAAATATAATATTATAACATTGTTTTTGCCATTTTTTTTTATAATTTGAAAAATCTGAACGATGTTTTATTGTTTCAATAAAATTATTATCCCCTTTTTCTACAACTCCCTTGTTTGAATTACAAACAACAGGAAAAAAATCATAAGAAATATTCGTTTTGTTTATTTGCAAAGATAAAATTGCAGACTCTTTACTCTGAGGATATATTTCATGATTTATTAAATCAAAAATAAAATTTCCCAAAGAATAAAAAACAGGTTTTAAATTTACAATTTCAACACCTTGAAATACATGAGAGTGATGAGCAACAATTGCATCAATCTTTGTTTTTTCAGCTATTTTTTTTAACAATTTTCTTTTAGCAGGTGAAGGTAATGTTGTAAATTCCTCTCCTCCATGATACATTAATATTACCTTATGGTCATCTGCTTTTAACTTATTTATTATTGTTTTTAACTTATTAATACTTGGTAAATATGCAACATTACAATTATCTATTTTTTTATTATCCTTTTCGCAATAAGCCAAAAGAGCAATTGAAATATCATTTTGAGATATTACAACAGGATTTTTTATAGCATTTTTGTTAATTCCTGCTCCAACAAAGCTTTGTTTTATATCTGAAATTATATTAATAGTATCTGTTAAACCAGTTTTTTTATAATCGCAAATATGGTTATTTGCAAGATTAAAAATATTGAAATTATAATTTGACAAATAAGATATTGCACCTGTATGATTTTTAAGAGGTGTATTATTATTTAAAATGTGACTAACATTAGTTTCAGGACCTTCAAAATTACAACAAATAAATTGTTGTTGCATAAGAAAAGATGAAACAGGCTTTTCAAAAACAGAAAATCCTGATTCTAAATTATTTTTAAAGTTACCGTTAAAACAAATATCCCCCGTAAAACTAATTGTCAGCATAAATACCTTTAATTGGTTGTTTTGAAATTAATATAAAATAAAAAACTAATATCCCGTTAAAAATAAATCCTGCAATACTGTAAAAAATTACAGAAACAAGAACATTATTAAAAAAGTAGTATCCTAATAAAAGAGCAACAAACCGACTTATCAGTAAAAAGACATCATAAACAATCATCTTTTTTTGCTTATTTAATATTGTGATAATAAAAGTTAAAGGAGAATTTAAAAACATTAGAAATAACCAAGGAATAAGTATTCGAGTAATTTGTCCACTTGATTCATACTCTGTATTAAACACTATCTTAAAAATAAAAGGAGCAAATACAGCTAACAAAATAAAAGGAATAATACCAATTTTAAAAAGTCTTTTGTATGTTGTTTTTACAATATTTTCAAGAGTTTTGTTTTGGTTCTTAATTACCGATGCTTCTTGATAAAAAACTTGTCCCACCGATTGTCCGATTAACCCCATTGGTGTAGTTACAATTCTGTTTGCCAATCCGTAATCGGCAGCAGCCTCAGCATTAAAAAACCTTGTTAACAAAAAAAGAGGCAACTGATTCGACAACATATTTAAAAAAGAAATAACAGTGTTAAACAGCGGAATGTCTTTATATTTAATTAATAACGATTTAAGTTCATTTACATTAAAAATAAATTTAAACTCGGTGTTATAAACTAACTTAAAAAATAAAAATACGGCACTTATAAGCTGTCCTACGATTAATCCGCCTATTAATCCCGATTTAACAAATCCTATAAATCCAAAAGTAATGTGAATTACAGAATACGACAGCGTTTTTAGAACTTTCCCAGTTGAAATTATTTTATACTCTTTTTCTCTGTTAAAATAATAACTTATAGCATTAAAAATTCCAAGTAAAAAAGCACTTACCGGCATAAAATACAACCACCTGAGCAACTCTTTCTGTTTTACGAACTGAGATATAAAATTATGAAACAAAAACAGAAACAAAAACATTAATAACGATACTGCCAAAACAATTACAAAATTGATTATGAGTAAGTTATTGGCATCTTTTTTTTCTTTTGGCAAAACAATTGCCAGTTGAAACTGAAATGATACTACTATCTGCGAAATAAAACCTATACTTGCATATACAAAATATATTCCCAATATCTCTTTTGAATATAAACGAGTAATTACCGGAAGTAACAACAAAGGTAAAGCCTGTGCAATAGCTGTTCCTGTAAACAGTGTAGCCACATTTTTCCAAAAAGGGTCGTTAAAAATATTTTTAATTTTATCGG
>CAYRJP010000254.1:0-4090 GCA_964424425.1 uncultured Bacteroidales bacterium
AATAACAATATGTTGCCTCAGAAACAAAAACTTGAAGAAATAATAAAAAACAGAATACTTGTATTGGACGGTGCCACAGGCACAATGATACAACGATACAAACTTACCGAAGAAGATTTTCGCGGTGAGGAGTTTAAAAATCATCCTGTTGATTTAAAAGGGAATAACGACCTTTTGTCAATAACCCGCCCCGATGTTTGTAAAGCTATTCACAAACAGTTTTTGGAAGCGGGTGCCGATATTATTGAAACCAATACATTTAATGCTCAACGTATATCGCAGGCAGACTATTCAACGGAAAGTTTATCGCGAAGAATAAATGTTGAAGCAGCAAAAAATGCTCGCGAAACAGCAGATTTGTTTACTGCTCAGAATCCTGATAAACCGCGATTTGTAGCCGGTTCAATGGGACCTACAAACAAAACGGCATCGCTATCGCCTGATGTCAACGACCCATCAAAACGGTCAATAACTTTTGATGAACTTGTTGATGCTTATCAAGAGCAAGCCGAAGGTCTTATCGAAGGGGATGTGGATATTATGCTGATTGAAACGGTTTTTGATATTTTAAATGCCAAAGCGGCTTATGTGGGTGTTATCAATGCCTTTGAAAAATACAATACTACACTTCCGATAATGATGTCGATTACCGTTGCCGACAAAAGCGGAAGAACACTCTCGGGGCAAACGGTTGAGGCTTTTATCATTTCGCTTTCGCATATGGATTTATTCAGTATCGGACTTAATTGCAGCTTTGGTGCCGAAGGTATGCGTCCGTATCTCGAAGAACTTGCAAGTAAATCGCCTTGGTATATTTCGGTTTACCCGAATGCGGGACTGCCTAACCAACTAGGTGAATACGATGAGTTGCCAAAAACTATGGCTAATCAAATTCAATATTATCTTGAAAACCGTTTGGTAAACATTGTAGGCGGATGTTGCGGAACCACACCTGCTCATATTGAGGCTATTGCAAGCATTGTAAAGGATTATCAACCTCACGAAAAAACAAAAATTAAAACGGAAACTCGTCTTAGCGGACTTGAACCGTTGTATATCAGCCCCGAACGTAATTTTGTGAATGTGGGAGAACGAACAAACGTGGCAGGGTCTCGTAAATTTGCCCGTTTGATTCGCGAAAAAAAATACGAAGAAGCTCTTACCATTGCCCGCAATCAGGTTGACGGCGGTGCTCAAATTATTGATGTAAACTTAGATGATGGTTTACTCGATGCAAAAGAGGAGATGCGTATATTCTTAAATTATATTGTGTCGGAGCCTGAAATATCGCGACTTCCCATTATGATTGATTCATCGAAATGGGAAGCGATAGAAGCGGGATTAAAAGTCTTGCAAGGAAAAGCTGTTGTTAACTCAATCAGTTTGAAAGAGGGAGAAGAGGAATTTATAAAAAAAGCAAAAGCCATAAGAAAATACGGAGCGGCAGCTGTAATTATGGCTTTTGACGAAGAGGGACAGGCTGTAACGGCTAAGCGAAAGATTGAAGTTTGCGAGAGAGCTTATCGTATTTGGGTTGACAAACTCGGTTTTCCGCCCGAAGATATAATTTTCGACCCCAATATTTTGGCTATAGCCACAGGAATGGAGGAGCACAATAACTATGCTGTTGAGTTTATTGAAGCAATAAAGTGGATAAAAAAGAATTTGCCTCACGCAAAAATAAGCGGGGGATTAAGTAATTTATCGTTTAGTTTCAGAGGCAACAACACTGTTCGCGAAGCTATGCACTCGGTATTTTTGTATTATGCCATAAAGGAAGGTATGGATATGGCTATTCTTAATCCGGGAATGATACAAATTTACGATGACATACCGAAAGACTTACTTCAACTTGTTGAGGATGTTGTGCTTAATCGTCGTCCTGATGCCGGAGACCGCTTGATTGAATTTGCCGAAACAATAAAAGGAGACGATAAAAAAGCGGAAGTAAAAACCCAAGAGTGGAGAGAAAAACCTCTTGAAGAGAGACTGTCGTATTCGTTGATGAAAGGTATAAGCGAATATCTTGAAGAAGATTTGACGGAAGCTCTTAAAAAATATTCGCCTGCACTTAAAATTATTGAAGGTCCGCTGATGGACGGAATGAACATTGTGGGAAAACTGTTTGGCGAAGGTAAAATGTTTTTACCGCAAGTGGTAAAAACTGCTCGCGTTATGAAACAAGCAGTAGCATTTCTTCAACCTTATATTGAAGATGAACTGGGTGCCGGAGGCGGAGAACGCACCTATGCCGGACGCATACAACTTGCAACGGTAAAGGGCGATGTTCACGATATAGGTAAAAATATAGTGAGTGTGGTTTTGGCTTGTAATAATTTTGAGATTATCGACCTTGGCGTGATGGTGCCCACCGAAACAATTATTGAAACGGCAAAAGAGAACAATGCCGATATTATCGCTTGTAGCGGACTTATTACACCGTCGCTTGATGAGATGGTGCATATTGCCAAAGAGATGGAGAAGGCAGGCTTTACAATTCCGTTGTTTGTAGGCGGAGCTACCACATCGAAACTGCATACAGCACTAAAAATAGACCCGCATTACAGCGGACCTGTTGTTCATACAAACGATGCATCGGAAGCCGTTAAGGTTATGAGCGAAGTACTTAATAAACAAACAGGTGCAGAATATTGTGCAAACATAAAAAAAGAGTATGAGCGTATTAGACAAAATCACGAAAACGTGAATAAACCGTTATTGAGTTTTGCTGATACAAAAAACAAAAAGATGCCTTTTGATACTGCAAAAGCACGCATCAAAAAACCGGAAAAACTTGGTTTTACGGTTTACACCGATTATGATATTTCTGAAATTCGTAAATACATAGATTGGACATTCTTTTTTATCTCTTGGGGATTTAAGGGTAAATATCCCGAAATATTGAACGATAAAGAAAAAGGCGAAGAGGTAAAAAAACTTTATGATGATGCCAATAAACTTATTGATGAGATTATAAAAGAAAAATCGTTGCAGGCAAATGCCGTTGTGGGACTTTTTCCGGCAAACGGAGAGGGAGAAGATATTGTAATTTATTCACCCGAAGACGAAAACAGAGAGATAGCACGATACAGAGGTCTGCGTCAGCAACGACCTGCACCAAACAGCGGATATTGTTATTCGTTGGCTGATTTTGTTGCTCCGACTAGTTCGGGAGTAAAGGATTATATCGGGGCTTTTGCGGTTACGGCAGGTTTAAATATCGATAAAAAGATAGAAGAGTATAATGAAAAAAATGACGAATACAATGCCATATTGATAAAACTTGTTGCCGACCGTTTGGCGGAAGCCTTTACCGAAGTGCTTCATATTCGGGTAAGGCGTGAATTGTGGGGTTTTGCTCCTTATGAAAACTTATCGCTTAACGACTTACTTGCAATAAAATACAGAGGTATTCGTCCGGCAATAGGCTATCCGGCTTGTCCCGAACATTCTGAAAAGGATATGCTGTTTGACTTGATAAAAGCACGCGAAATAGGAATGGAACTAACCGAAAGTTATGCAATGATACCCAATGCTTCGGTTTCGGGATTAATTCTTGCACATCCCGATTCGCACTATTTCGGAATAGGCAAAATAGACCGCGAACAAGTTGAAGATTATGCAAAACGCAAAGAATGGAGCATTGAAACAGCCGAGAAATGGCTTGGAACACTGTTGAATTATTAAAATAAATTATTATAAAAATGAAAGTAACGGAAATTATTAAAAACAGTAAAAAAACATTGTTTTCTATTGAGATTGTGCCTCCGCTCAGAGGTAATAATATTCAAGGTATTTATAAAAAAATTGATTATTTGATAGAATTTAAACCTGTTTTTATAAATATTACCTATCATAAAAATGAAGCTGTTTATAAAAAGCACAACGACGGAACCGTTGAAACACGAATTTTATCAAAACGCCCCGGAACTGTTGCTTTAACGGCATCAATTATGAATAAATATAATGTTGAGGTAATTCCTCATTTAACTTGCGGAGGATTTACAAAAGATCAAGTTGAAAATGCTCTTATCGACTTTAATTTTTTGGGAATAGAAAATTTGTTGGTTCTTCAAGGTGATGCCGGACA
>CAYRJP010000255.1:0-4070 GCA_964424425.1 uncultured Bacteroidales bacterium
GCAGATATTAAAGTATTAAAAGATAACAGCATTTTAATATTTTACGATTATGAATATTACGGAGATTTTAACGGCACTATTCATAGTAATTTTAATGTTCTGCATATAAGTAAATCAGGAGAATGTATTAGTACACTTAATTTATTTGCATTAGGCAGTCAACATTCAAAAAAAATGTTGATAACCGATAATGAATCGGTTATTGTGTTTGGTGACGGCTATCATGCCCATAGCAATAAAAATATGATAGCAATAGGAAAAATAAAAAGATGGGATCCTGTATCAATTAAAAATAAACCCGTAAAACGCAATAATGAAATTAATATCTATCCTAATCCGGCAAATAATAAGCTGACAATTGAATTTAATAATTACAAAAGCGGAATATTAAAAATAATATCTGTTACCGGAAAGGTTATCGTTAAAAAAAATATTGAAAAACAACAGACAGTTACTCAAAATATATCATACTTACAAAAAGGAACTTATATAGTAATTTTTACCACAAGCAACACAAATTATATAAATAAAATTATAAAAAATTAATATCCCCATAATAATTATTTATTAACAAAGGCAAGGAGCGGTAAAATATTACAAGTTGTTCGTCAAAACAGGTTCTTGTAATATTTTTGGGGAACCTCTCCTGCCTTATTAAAATCAACAAATATTATGAAAAATCACAAGAAAAAACAAACAGATTGTAAAAAAATCTTTTTATTAATCTTTGTTTTATGCATTGGTTTTACTTTACAAGTAAAAGCCCAGTATTACAACGATTGGGACTATCACCCTCCGGGCGATACAATTTCGCATACCAACGAAAAAGGCTCATTTTCCGAAAACGGTTTAGTGCACACACCTCACGGAGCATTAAAAACTCTGCTTGTTTGTGTTCAGTTTGAAGGAGATAGTATTAAAAATAAAATATGGAAAAACAACCATTTACCTAATTACAACGGGTTGTTTTATTCCGATATTAACGCATTTGACGATAATAATACCGACCATAGTTTAAGCAACTTTTATTATCAAATGAGTAAACATTCTGAAAGTCCGTTTAAATTTTACGGTGAAATATTTCCTGCGTTAATAAAAATACCACATCCCACATCTCAAACCTCATTTGATGCAATAACCCGTCAAGTATTTGACAGTATTGAAGCAAACTATCCCGATTTTAATTGGAGTTCGTTTGATAATCGTACAAATAAATGCAGTTTTGCAGTAAACAACGAAATGTCATCTCCTGATAATATAATTGATTATGTAATAATAAGTTTCAGGTGGACAGGAGGAAAAGACCCTTGGTCAACAGAAGATAATAAAACTTATATTTTAAAAAACGCATCAAGGAATTATACCGGTTGGGCAGATATTACAAATTGTACCATAAATTCAAATAACGGAACATATAAAATTCAATATGGTTTTACAACTTGTAACGGTATTATGGGACAAAATCGATTTAGTGAATTTTTTTATTTTAAATTATAAATACAATGAACAAAAAATCACGGTATTGTTGTAGCAGTATTTTAACTTTTGTATTGTTTATTTTAACTTTTGGAGTAAATGCCCAACAGGAATGGGCTCCATATGAGGCTGTGTGGTATTATTGTATTCCTGATTTAGCAACAAACAATCCACTTTATTCATACGAAAAATATATAGTTGTAAAAGATACAGTTATTAACAGTCATACGTGTAGGGTTGTAAAAAGTAATTATAATACAGAATATTTTTATCAGGATGGATTTAAAGTATATTACTGGTTTAACAATAAGTTCAACTTAATCTATGATTTTGATGTTAAAATAGGAGATACTATTGTATTTGATTTTAAATCAATTTCATCAGATTCAACTTTTCAATTTGATACAACTTATGAAGTTTCTTGCATTGTTGAGTCTATTAATTATAATAAAGGAATAATTATTTCACCTGATAATAATTTTGATAGTATAAAAACAATTAATACTAAAATATTAAAGAGAGAAGATTTAGATTTTCTAATATGGAAAACAGAATATTCATATTCTGAAAAATATGGATATTGGTATGAGTTTTTAAATCTTTTAAGAGGGACATCGCTTGACTATACTTATTGGTTGAGATGTTATTTTGATAATGATATATCTTTAAAAAGTAGTTGGTGGATGTATTATTTTGAAGACTACTCATGTGATTTTAGTTTAGTAGGAATTAATGATTCGGAAAAAAATGATTTATTAAATGTTTATCCAAATCCATGCGGTGATGTTATTAATTTAGAAATAAAAGATAATATTACATATGATAAATTAACTGCATATTTGATAAATAAAAGTGGAATAATTTTAAAGCAAATTGATTTATGCAATAAAATAAATATTTTAAATATGGCAAACATAAAACCTGGAATTTATTATTTAAAAGTTATAAACAAAGAACAACAAAAAATACAATTAATTAAAATTATAAAGTTATGAAAAAGATTATAATATTTATGGCAATCATTCTTGCATATATACCATCAAATTCACAAGTTTTTGAGTTTATAATAAAATTAAAAAAGAATAAAAATATTGAGACTCTTAAAAGTAGTGAAGTTGATAAATTAAATATAATTCTGAAAAAATATAATTTTGAAAAACAAGAATTAATACCTTGTTATCCAAAAGCAAAAAATCCCGAACTCCTTCTTTATTATAATTTTAAAGGTAATGGTAATAAAAATGCTTTTAAAGAAGAAATAAAAAGTATTTTGAGTATAGACTATATAACAGAGGAAACAATATTTTATATTACAGATTGTGAAAACCCAGCTCCTCCTGTGAATGATACTTATATAGTAAATAATTTACAAAAAAATTGGGCTTTAGAGATGATAGAGGCTAATTGTGCATGGGCTATTACACATGGCAATAAAGATATAATAATTGGTATTGCAGATACAGAATTTGAAGTTACCCATGAAGATTTAACAAATCAAATTATTAAAATTTTTGGTAATTCGACAGGTGGACATCCTCATGGCACAAAAGTTGCAGGTTGTGTTTCGGCTCAAACTAATAATTTAAAAGGAATAGCAGGTATAGGTTATAATTGTAAAATAAAATCACATTGTATTCCTCATTCTCCATCTGGAAGTGCTAGTTCTTCTAATATTAGAAGAGCTATTTGGAATTTATACTTAGAAGGTGTTGATGTTATTAATTGTAGTTGGACAGGTACTGGCTTAAATGTAGCTGCTGCAGAAGAAATAACACAAAGCGGTATAATATTATGTTTAAGTGCAGGAAATACTCCTAGTTCTTATAATCATTCTTTAATAGCTAATGTACCTGGAGTTTTGGTTATATCAGGTGTAGATTCCAATAATGAACATGGACCAACTAACTATGCTCATAATGATTTAGTTGATATTTGTGCTCCAAGTTCAGATGTCTTAACTACAAAATCTGGCAATACTTATGGTAGTGTTTGGGGGACCTCGTATGCTTCGCCTATTACTGCTGGCACTATTGCTTTAATGTTGTCTGTAAATGAATGTTTAACGTCAGAAGATATTGAATTTATTTTAAAAGCGTCTGCGGATTCAATTAATGACTCTTATTTATTCCCTGGACAACTTGGCTCTGGAAGATTGAATGCATATAAAGCTGTAAGTATGGCACAAAATTACTCAAATGATATTACAATTAATAATATTCAAATTTGGAATAATAGTAACTCTGTATCTTATCATAATATAAATATTGCAAATAATGGTGTTCTATATATTCAAGCAGACATTAAAATACCTGATTGTGCGACTATAACAATTGATGAAGGAGGACAACTTATTATAGATGGGGGATCTTTTATTAATATGAGTAATGATAATTGGAAAGGAACAATGTATATAAATGGTACATTAAAAATAAATAATGATTATATTTTTGTTAGTAGTGGCTCAGGCTATATCTACCTCAATGGTAATATAAATGCCGAACCCGGTGCAACTCTTACAATACAAGGAGTTAATAAAAATACCAAATTATTGGTTGTAAATAAAAAAATAGAGTTTAGCAATAATTTTAATTCCG
>CAYRJP010000256.1:0-4045 GCA_964424425.1 uncultured Bacteroidales bacterium
CAAAGGCTTTTTATCAAACTGAATTGAAAGATTTGATACTGTAATCATAATATTATAAAATTTTAGCGTGCAAATGTAGTAAAAAAATCAATTACTCAATGACATATAATGAGTTGAAAGTTTTTAAAGTTGAAAGTAAAAAGTAACAAATTAGTGTAATTTGTGTTTACAATTTTGCTACTTCACAACTCTGCGTGAAAAGTATTAACTTTTTATTAATATTTCAAAATAAGTTTAGCAAAACACCCTTATATTTCCTTATAATCCTTATATGGTTCAAAATAATGCTATAATGAGTTGAAAGTTTTTAAAGTTGAAAGTAAAAAGTTATTCAATTATACAATAGCTCAATGATATAATACAGAAATGAATTACAAATCACACCGAATTCTTAATTAATTACACTCTTTTTGGATTTTAACATAGTATCTTAAAAAATCTTTTTGATATTCCGAAAAATCAACATCTTGCAAAAAGTCTTCAATAGCCTCTATTGAGAACAAAATATCAAATAAATACTTTTTAGCTCGCTCTATCATAAATTAAAAACTTTGAATTTTCGATATCTTTTTTTAAATATGGATTTTTAATATTTTGAAAAGTCACTAAATCAACTTTTCTTGCAAATAACTCTTCCAACTCTGACCATAATTGCATCAGAGCCTCTCCTTTTTCACTCGGCGGTAAATCTTCAATCTCTACAAGAAAATCAATATCACTCGTTTCAGAGTTGAAATTCCCTTTAACACTGGAACCAAAAATAAAAATCTTATTCACCTTGTATTTTTTACAAAGAGCAATTAATTTATCAATTTTATTTTCTATCTCTTTCGGTAACATCATAATATCAAAGATACATCATTTTTAAATATTATTAAAGTTGCTGTAAGTTCTTTTTTCTTTCAAAGCACCAAACAACACCTCAACAGGATGCAAAGCATCACGCTCTGTTCCGTCTTTTATTTGATGTCGGCAACTTGTTCCCGGAGCTACAATTACAGTCTCTCTTTCAGCTTGCCTTACGGCAGGAAACAAAACCATTTCGCCAATTTTCATCGATAAATCGTAATGCTCCTTTTCGTAACCGAAACTACCTGCCATACCGCAACAGCCCGAAGGGATCTCACTCACCGAATAGTTTTTAGGTATCGACAACATTTTTTTTGTAGGTATGGTAGATGCCACAGCCTTTTGCTGACAATGCCCGTGCAGTAATATTTTTTTATCATCGCTGTGAAACATTGCCGAAGTAATATTCCCTTTATCAAATTCAGATGCAATAAACTCGTCAATCATCAAGCAATTTTCTGCCAACTGCTTAGCCGTATTTTTTAAATCTTTCCCAACCAAGTCGGGATATTCATCTCTGAAAGTAAGTATTGCCGACGGCTCAATACCAACCAATTGCTTATCGGCAGATACAATATCTTTAAACAAACTTACATTCTTAATTGCAATCTTTTTTGCTTTACGCAACATTCCCTTCGAAAGATATGTCCTTCCGCTTTCGGCATTTTTAACCGCATTCACTTTATAGCCCAACTTTGTTAATAGTCGAATAGCTGTAACCCCGATATGCGTATCGTTGTAATTTGTAAACTCATCTATAAATAAAATAACCTCTTTTTTAAAATTATCGGGATTTTGCAACCCTTTTTTTATATGCTTACGCAAAGTAGTTTTTTGCAATAAAGGTATTGAACGCTCGGGGGCAAATCCCAAAATATTTTTAATTACCGATGAAGTAAAGCCGTTTTTCATAAAAAAGTTAGTCACCTGCGGCATCAATGCTCCCAATGAATTTATTTTACTGATATTTGCTATTGCTCTTGTCCTTAACGAGATGCCGTTACTATCGTACCAATGTTGTAAAAACTCAGCTTTAAGTTTAGCCACATCAACACTGCTGGGACATTCCGATTTACACGCCTTGCACGAAAGACATAAATCAAGAGCTTCGTATATCTCTCTGTGGTTAAACGGATTACCGTTGTTTTTTAAGTATAAAAATTCACGTAAAACATTGGCTCGTCCGCGGGTAACATTCTTTTCGTCGCGTGTAGCCATATAGCTGGGACACATTGTTCCGCCTGCTTCGGGCAGTTTTCTGCAATCGGCAGAGCCGCTGCAATTTTCAACTGCTGAAATAATCCCTCCCTTATCGGAAAAATCAAAAATAGTTTCTATTTGCGGAATATTGCCTTGCTTGTATCGTAAAAATGCATCCATAGGCGGAGTATCAATAATTTTACCCGGATTAAAAATATTATCGGCATCCCACGTTTTTTTCAAATCTTTGAGCAAAGAGTAAACTTTGTCACCAAACATAAATGGAATAAACTCACCGCGTAACCTGCCGTCACCGTGTTCACCGCTCAACGAACCACGATATTTTTTTACCAAACGGGCAATATCCCAAGCAATACCTCTGAATTTTTCAATATCTTCTTTTTTCTTCAAATTCAATCGCGGGCGCAAGTGAATTTCGCCTGTTCCCGCGTGTGCATAATACACACAATCTTCGCCGTATGAATTCATTATTGCGGCAAACTCTTCAATATATTCGGGCAAAAAGTCGGGATGAACGGCTGTGTCTTCAACAACTGTTACCGATTTTTTGTCGTCAGCTATATTTGCCAATACTCCAAGCCCCGCTTTACGCAAATTCCAAGCCTTTTTTATATCGTCGCCGTAAAGAACAGGAAAATGATAACCCAACTCTGCTTTTTGCATTTCGCCAATCATTGCCTGCGATTTGCTTTCGATATCAGCAATACTGTTTTCGGCAAACTCTATCATCAATATTGCAGCAGGATTTCCATCGATAAAAAAACTGTTACGCCTCTGCTCAATATTTCCAAGTGCTGCATTAAGAATAGTATCATCCATAAGTTCAACAGCAGTCACACCGTATTTTAATGCTATAATATTTGCTTTAAGAGCATTTTTTACGGAAGTAAAATGAGCACACACCAAGCCTCTGTTTTCGGGAGGAGCGTCCACAAGGTTGAGCTTTATTTCGGTTATAAACATTAAAGTTCCTTCTGAACCTGCAATCAGTTTTGCAAAATTAAACGGTTTGCCGTTTTGAATAAACGGGTCGGTATCAGCAAGTAAATCAAGAGCATAACCGTTATTGCGACGGGTAAGACGCTGTTCAGGATAATTTTCCGCAATGCGGTTTCTATTATCTTTATCAGATAAAACATCTCTTATGTTACGATAAATACTGCCTTCGAGAGTTTTAAGCTCACACTTTCGTAAAAATTCATTTTTATTAAGTGGCTTAAAAATAACAAATGAACCGTCGCTCAAAAAGCCCGACACTTCAAGCACATGTTCGCGGGTAGTGCCATACTTTACGGCATGCAAGCCACAAGCATTATTACCAACCATACCGCCAATCATACAGCGATTTGATGTGCTTGTTTCGGGTCCGAAAAAAAGATTATCTATTTTTAGTTTGCGATTTAAATTATCAAGAATTACTCCTGGCTCAACAATTACATATTTTTCATCTCTGTTTATTTCAATAATCCTTGTAAGATACTTTGAAATATCAACAACAATACCGCTGCCAACCACCTGCCCTGCTAACGAAGTGCCTGCTGCACGCGGAATAAGCGGTAGTTTATGCTTTGCCGCATATTTTATTATTTTTTGAATATCATTTTTTGATTTCGGAATTACAACAGCCTGTGGTTCTTCGTAATACACCGATGCATCGGTAGCATAACGTATTTTTGATGCTCTGTCGATTAAAACTTCACCGTGAATCAGATTTTTAATATTATTATAATGTTGTTGAAAATTCATAACCTTGCTTTTACAAATAATCGCAAAAGTAAAGTATTTTTTATCTTAACTAAAAGTTAACGGATAAATTATTGGTTTACATCTGTAATTCTTACAATTTATTGGAATACAATCTATTCACCCCTATAATCTCCTAAAGGGGATACCTTCTTCGATTGTAGTATTTTACTAATATTTAATCTTTTACGCAAAAACAAACAAAATTTATCTCCAAGACTTTAAGCAAAAC
>CAYRJP010000257.1:0-4037 GCA_964424425.1 uncultured Bacteroidales bacterium
ATGCTTACGGAATGATAGATAACCTTCAACGTGGCGGCTCCGACTATTCGGCATCGATAATAGGTGCGGCACTTAATGCCGACGAAATACAAATTTGGACTGATATTGACGGAGTACATACCAACGATCCGCGTGTGGTTGAAAATACTCACGCCATTCCCGAACTTTCATTTGACGAGGCTGCCGAGCTTGCTTATTTCGGAGCAAAAATTTTGCATCCTACTTGTATTCTTCCCGCCAAGGTTACAAATATTCCCGTAAGGATAAAAAACACCCTTGAACCGCAAGCTGACGGAACATTAATAACATCTACCACTGCAAAAGAGCGTGTAAAAGCCATTGCCGCAAAAGACGGCATTACCGCAATAAAGATAAAAAGCGGCAGAATGCTTATGGCTCACGGCTTTTTACGCAAAGTGTTTGAAATTTTTGAAACATACCAAACACCTATTGATATGATTACAACTTCCGAGGTGGGCGTGTCGGTTACCATTGATGATGATAGCAAGTTAAGCGGTATTGTTGAAGACCTTAGAAAATACGGAACTGTTGATATTGAAAAAAATCATGTGATAATTTGTGTTGTAGGCGACTTTATCGCTGAAAACAAAGGAATTGCAGCCGCTGTGTTTAATGCAGTAAAAGAAATTCCGCTACGGATGATTTCTTATGGTGGCAGTAATCACAACATATCAATGCTTGTAAAACAAGAATACAAAAAGCAGGCTCTTGTTGCTTTAAGTGAAAATTTATTTGATAATTAACAGTTGAGTTTGAGTTAGTTGCATGTATTTGCTATTGTAATAACAAACTATATTTTAATATGCAAATGAAGAATTTAGAAATATTTAAACAATATAAAACTCCTTTTTATTGGTATGATATGAATTTACTTGCACAAACTATTGATGCGGTAAAACAAGAGTCGGGCAAATACGGCTACCACATTCATTATGCCATAAAGGCAAATGCCAACAGTAAAATATTAAAAACAATTGCCGATGCGGGTTTTGGAGCCGATTGCGTAAGTGGTAACGAAGTTAAGGCTGCCGCCGATGCGGGTTTTGCAGGTGATAAAATTGTTTTTGCGGGAGTAGGAAAATCTGACGATGAGATAATTGCCGGATTAAACAATAATATTTTCAGTTTTAATGTGGAATCAATTCCCGAGATTGAAGTAATAAACGAACTTGCCGAAAAATTAAATAAAACGGCAAATATTGCTTTACGCATAAACCCCAATGTGGGAGCATCTACACATCACTATATCACTACCGGGTTGCAAGAAAATAAATTCGGAATAAATATGTGGGAGATGGAAGATGTTATTGCAAAATTGAAAGAGTTGGGCAATGTAAAACTTGTGGGTTTGCATTTTCATATAGGTTCGCAAATTACCGACATGCAAGATTTTAAAGGATTATGCTTGCGTGTAAACGAAATTCAGCAATGGTTTTATGCTCGTCAAATAATAGTTGACCATATTAATGTGGGTGGCGGTTTGGGCATTGATTATAAGCATCCCGATGAAAATCCGATACCCGATTTCAAATCATATTTTAAAGTTTTTAACGATTTTTTAGAACTTCGTCCTAAGCAAACATTGCATTTTGAACTAGGAAGAGCAATAGTGGCACAGTGTGGTAATTTGGTAACAAGAGTTTTGTATGTAAAACGCGGAGTTAAAACTAATTTTGCAATACTCGATGCGGGTATGACAGAGTTGATACGTCCTGCTCTGTATCAGGCAACTCATAAAATTGAAAATATTTCATCGGATAAAGAGCCTGAAAAATATGATGTTGTGGGACCTATTTGCGAATCGTCGGACACTTTCGGCAAAGCGGTAACACTACCTGCAACTTTTCGCAACGATATTATTGTTATCCGAAGTGCAGGAGCTTATGGCGAAGTTATGGCTTCGGAATATAATTTGCGAACAAAAGCCAAAGCATATTATTCGGAGTAGTGATATTGATTACTGGGGTTATTTTTATCCTTTTTAACTTTTTCTAACTCTTCAATAAATTCAAAGATATTTGTGCTTGGATTATTATACAAAACTGTTTTTTTTGCTCTGTTACAGGCTTCTTTTTGTTTTTCTTCGAGACGTTTTCTTAAATTTTCGTCTATAAAGCCTTTTTTATATGTGTTGTGGTTTCTGTTGCTCAACTGTTTTATGCAATTTTCTTCGGTAATACTTGCTGATTGACTTTTGTAATGCAACAAAAACCACAATTCGGTACTTGGATTTGATGCTAATAATTTAGTATTTTTAATTTGTTGTAAACGGTATAAAACTTCATTAACATCAGCATCATATAGTAAGAAGATTTTATCTTTCGGGTGTTTCTCTTTTTTAGAAATATGACTTGAAATCAATTTATTGCTTATTTTTGAACCAATTATTTCAGGAATAATTTTTATGGGCAAACGGTATTTGGCACGAAGATATTCGATATAAGATTTTTCGGTTTTACCTTCACAAAACACCCAAAACTTAGGATTTATTCTTTTCTTTTTTTGTATTCGCCGTTTTTTACTCATCTATTAACTGTTTTAAGTTTTCAATAGAATCATTGATAAACGGAACAGCATCAAATCTTCCTTGCAGATATGCTTTTTCTAAATCCATTGTATCTCGAAAGTCGCTGTAATCGTATAAAGAATATAAATCGGAAGACCCGTCATCTTTTTTATTTACAAAGTAAATTTGGTCTTTGCGAAATTTTGTTAAATCTAAAAAACGTGTATTGTGCGTAGTACATATTAATTGAGCTTTATCACTAGCCCTGAATAAATTGAATATGTATTCAATAATATCGGTATGCAAACTTTCGCCAATTTCATCTACTAGTAAGATTTTGTTATTTGCTATAATGTCAAGGATACTTAACATTATTACAAATAGTTTTTTTGTACCGTCCGACTCTTCTGTTAATAAGTCAAAACTCTTTGCAGAGTCGGTTTTGTGATATGTTTTTATTTGCAATCTTTCTTGTATAACATCTTCTAAAGATACATCTTCAAGCTCAGTGCCTTTAAAACTTACATTAAGGTTTTTGCTTGGCAGTTTTATTTTTTTTACTGTAATATTTATAATATCACTATCGGCAATTTGCAATGCTTTTAAAAGATGTTTTTTATATGTTTTAAATAAACCTTCTATTTGTTGAGCATTGTGTCCAAGGTAACCTAAAATAAATGTATTGTGAAAATACATAAACAATTCTTTGGCTATATCTCTGTCCATTTGACTGGCACGCGAAAGGTATAATGTTTTGTCGGATGTGTTTTCGGCAACATCTAAGGGACGTCTTATTGCTGTCCCGAAAGAATATTTTTCTTTTTTTGTTTTTCCTGCTTTTTCATCTCGTGTAAATATCTTTTTTATTCGTCCTTTGGGGTAATAATATAAAGATTCAGATATAATTTCATCTTGCATTAAGGAAAAAGCATATTCATATTCAATATCGTTAACCACAAAATTGATGCAAAATTTACTTGGCTTATGATTGTAATTTGAAAATTTAAATTTACTATAATTAAAAATTGAATTTTCATTATGATTTGCAGAATTTAGAATCATTAAGCCACAAAAACGAATAGCTTTTATAATGTTACTTTTACCTGATGCATTAGCTCCGTAGATTACTATTGTTTTTAATATATCAGCATTTTTATATCGAAAAATATTATTGATAAGTATTCTGGCATTTTTGCTTTTTATGTTAGCAGCTCGCATATCTAAGATTATTTCTTCTTTTATAGAGAAGAAATTACTTAATTTAATTTCCAAAATCATAGTTTATAGCTTTAATTTGTAATTATTTTACAAATATACCACTTAAAATCAACTTATCAAGATTTTATTAAAACTATTTGACTTTTTTGAATTAATTACTCAAAAAAAGGGTTGCTTTTTTTTTCGTCACCAATAGTTGTTTTTAGTCCGTGTCCGGGATAAACAATTGTAGCATCGGGCAGAGTAAATAAATTTTGTTTGATACCTGAAATCAGTTGTTCAAAATTTCCGC
>CAYRJP010000258.1:0-2033 GCA_964424425.1 uncultured Bacteroidales bacterium
GTGTTACCGTTTTTTCGCGGACTGCCGTTTATTCCTATTACTTTCATCTTTTAAATCTTATTTATCAGTTCATTAATAATATCTCTGTTCTTATTTTCTATTGAATTAAATATTTTTTTTTCAAAGTCTTTAAAATTATTTTTTTCAGTAGAAATTATAATTTTTTTATTTTCCAATTGATGAATATAATTGCACATATTTGTAAGTGTTTCAATAATATGAGATGTTACAATTATTGTTTTGCCTGTATTTCTGTATTGTATTAATATTGAGCGAATTATTCTGCTTGTTTCAATATCTAATCCGTTAAATGGCTCATCTAATATCATTATCGGTTTATTAATTTTCAGCATTCCCAATATTGCCAATTTTTTTTTCATTCCCGTTGAATATGTATCAATTATTTTATCCAACGGAAGTGTAAACAATGAATTCCACTTTTCTGTTTCAAACTTTTTGTTTTTAAATAAATTTAGGTATTCCATACCTGTTATATTAGGGTAAAAATAATTTTCGGTGGGCAAATATGCTATATCTTTTTTTGTTATTTTTTTATTATTAAATAAAATTTCACCTTGTTCGTATTTTTTTATTCCGAAAATAGAATTTAGCAGTGTAGTTTTTCCTGTTCCGTTAAGCCCGACAATTCCGTGAATACAATTATCATCTAATTGCAGATTCAGGTCTTTTATTACATTTTTGTTGTTATATGAAATAGAAATATTTTTAATTAAAATCATTTAAATAGAACTTTAAATTGTTAAATGCCTGAAATAAAAATTTAATTGACAGCAGTAAAATTACGGGAATAAATACAGGTATAAAAATACCTATAATACCAATCATTGTAAATATTTGTATTGTTCCCGATTTAATATTCGGCTGATAAAATGCATATTTCAAAAGTATTGTGTAAACTAAAAGAAAGGAAAGAATTACATATTCAATTAATACTATGTAATAATATTCGGTATTAAAAATTGTGAATAATAAAGCGAGAGGAACAAGTAAAACTGAGAATATGGCAAGATGATTTTTAATTTTTTTTGATAAAAATTTTCTTACATTTAATTCATTCGTTATTAAAATTTGCAATGGTTCCGGTGTTTCGTAAAAACCTAATACGGTTATTCCCAAAATAAAAATAGCAATAGGAACGCTTGCAATATAAAATGATGTTGTAATACCCGCAAACCATATTAAAATAATGAAAATCAGATTTTTTCTTATGCCCGATTTCCATTCGAAATTATCGTCGGGAATAAATTTCTGAAAAATGGTATTTACACTACTTTTTTTAATATTTATTTTCAGAAAAGATATTATAATTAATAAGGTGGTAGAAATTATTAAATAATACCATAACCTGCTGTAAATTAGTGATAATATTAGTGGTAGCGAAAGTGAAAAATATTCAACAAAGAATATTCTTTGCGGATTATCAGAGTAAAAATTCAAAAAAAATTTATCTTTTCTTTTCAGGTGGATAATTAAAATCAGTAATAGATAGGCGGCTGTAATTATTTCAATATTTGATTTGGATAATGTGGCAAGAAATAAAAACAATACTGTAAAACTCAATAAAACAGACAAAAAGAGTGTCCGAAAAATTCCAATTTGATGTATTATTCTAGATAATTGTTTTATTCTGATTTTTAATATTTTAGCAATCATCCTGAGTGTTAATGTTTACACAAATATATAATAATTATGGATATTCAACGGAAAATATATAAGATATGATTTAGTGAAAAATAGCAATTAAAGTAGAGGATATGAAAAGATTTATAAATATTAAATTTACTCTTTATCAATAATTCGTTATATATTTGAGTAATTTGTTGATTATTAAATGGATAATCGTATAAAATTTATTGTTATTTAACTATTTATAAATCAATAAATTCGTGTATTCGTGGTTAAATTTTTAACGAACTATTGTCTTATATTAAAGTTTGCAAAAGTTGTTTTATTTCTTGTAGAGAAGGGGATAGAGAAAAAAAGACCTAACAGGCTTATTTTGAAAACAAAAA
>CAYRJP010000258.1:2133-4003 GCA_964424425.1 uncultured Bacteroidales bacterium
CCGTTTGATTCAACTTTTAGTAAAGTGTTAAACTCTTCTGTTTGTATGCTGTCGGGTTTTTGTAATGCAAAACCTGTATAGCCGAAAAATAATAAAATTGATAGTAGAGTAATGTTTTTCATTGTAATTTGTATTTGTAAATTTAATTTTTTTATAACTCACAGTCGTAGTGTTAATATTATTATAAAATTACACCTTGGTATTGTAAATACTTTTAAATCAATAACTCATATTGTAATCTGTGAATATAAATTATTTTAAATAATAATAACCTCAGGTTCAAGTTTTATTCTAAATTTTTCGTAAACTTTTGCTTTAACAAGTTCCGAAACATCTAAAATATCTTTGCCCGAAGCATTATTTATATTAATAATTACCAATGCTTGTTTGCAATGAACGCCTGCTGTTTTAGTATCGTTAATATAACCTTTTAATCCGCATTTATCAATAAGCCAACCTGCTGCAAGTTTAACTTTACCATTATTTGCATTATAAACAGGCATATCGGGATATTGTTTAAGTAAATTAGCGGCGAATTTATTGTCAACTATCGGATTTTTAAAAAAACTGCCTCCGCTGCCATATTCTTTGGTGTCGGGGAGTTTGCTTTTTCTTATATTAATTACGGCTTGCCTTACTGTTTTTATACTGATGCCTTTGTTTAATTTTTTTAACTCATCATTAATACTTCCATAGTGAGTAATAAATGCAGGTTTCTTTGATAATTTAAAAGTAACGGCATCTACAATATATTTATTCTTTAATTTTGTTTTAAAAATACTTGTGCGATACCCGAATTCACATTCTGCATTGATTAAATCTGTTTTCGATGCATCGGATAAACTTATTAAATGAACTTTATATATGCTGTCTTTAGCTTCAACTCCGTAAGCTCCTATGTTTTGAACAGGAGCAGCACCAACGCAACCGGGAATATCCGATAAGTTTTCTATGCCTCCGTATCCGTTGTCAACAGCAAATTTTACAAAATCATCCCAAACAATACCTGCATCAACTTTGATAAAAATAAAATTCTCATCTTCATCAGTAATGTTAATATTGTTATTTACAGGATGCAAAACAATTCCTTCAAAATCTTTTGTAAAAAGATAATTACTGCCTCCACCGAGTATTAATAGGTTGTTATTTTGTAGAAAGCTGTTTTTTATTAAAAATTTAATATCGTCACTATTTGAATAATTAAAAAAGAATTTAGCTTTTGTATTAATCCCGAATGTGTTGTATGGTTTAAGCGATATGTTTTCTAATATATTTGTTGTCATTAAAATTAATCTTTTTTGCAAAGATAGAAATAAAGCTTAATGGTAGAGATTATTTTCTTAAACAAAGCAATATATTAAAATATCTACATATTAAAATATGTTTTGAAAAATAGTTTAAATATGCTTTTCAGCATCAATGATTAAATGCAGAATATTTAATTTTATGCGTAATTTAATTGAACAATATAAACGAGTAATTTGTTTGAACAATATTCTAAATAATAATAGCTTATGAAGATTCATGAATATCAGGCGAAAGAAATTTTCGCCAAGTATCAGTTGCCTGTTCAAAAGCAAGTAGTTTGTAAAACAGTTGAAGAAGTAGAGGCAGCTTACGATGTAATTGGTGGACCTGTGGTTGTAAAGGCTCAGGTTTTAGTGGGTGGCAGAGGTAAAGCCGGTGGTATTAAATTTTGTACCGATAAAGGAAAAGCTGTTCAGGCAGCAAAGGATATACTTGGTATGGATATTAAAGGGCTTACCGTAGAAACCGTATTGGTGGTTCATGCCGTTGATATTGTTGATGAGTTTTATGTGGGATTTATCAACGACCGTAATACCAAATCGGTATTACTTATGGTTAGTGC
>CAYRJP010000259.1:0-3994 GCA_964424425.1 uncultured Bacteroidales bacterium
AAAAAATTACCGTTTCGGTAAATCTTATATCCGTTTACTCCTACATTATCAGTAGAAGCATCCCATGTTAAATCTATTTGAGAAGAAGATGCTACAGTTGCTTGTAAATTTTGCGGAACAGATGGATTTTGATTATCAGTTACACCATTCCAACCGGCTAATCTACACCAAAGCCACCAAGCAGCATATGCTTTTAAATTTCCGTTTAAAGGTTTAGTATGAGCAGGGTCACAATTATACCAATCAGTTCCTTCGGTATGAGAGTTTTGCCATTCTGTTGCCCAATTTCCTTGTGATGTTCCTCCTGCAGAATTATAGTAATCACAATTATCATTTGTGAATTCAAAAAATGTTCCGTCAGGATTATATCTTTCTATATCATAAAAATCATATAATACTTTATTATTAGCAATGCAATAATCACGTATCTGTTTATTATTTGCTTTTACTGTTGCATCGTGCCATATGTTAGAATGGCCTGTCATATACACAAATGTAACATTAGGGTATGTTTGTTCAAGTTCATTCATTTTATCAAGATAAATTTGTATTCCTTCTTGTGTATTATCTTGTACTCCTCCGCACCACGACCATATTATGATATTAACATCCGAGTGGGCGGGATTATTTAGATAAGTTCGTGTTTTTTGTGCCCAAGCGGTATCACCGTTGTGTCCTAAATCACCGCCATTAGCAAAGTTATCGTCAATATCAAGAGCACCATTTGTTCCGCCTTCGTTCCACCTATAAATATCGCCTTTGTATCCATTTAAGTTCGTTTGACCCACTAATGCTGTCATTCCTGTCATTAATTGGCTGCCGTGTGATGTATGTTCATAAGCAATATGTAAATTTTGTTTTGCATTGTTTATTGCCGATTCAGGTATTGATGCGAGTTTTGTGCAATTGTGATCAATTATTATTGCTTGTGAAGTATTGCCGGATTTTGAGTATCCTGACAGTCCCAAATCATAAACTTCATTGAACGAAGAAGAATTACCATTGGTTAACATATGATTATCTGTTCCGTCGGCATTCATTATTTTAATTTGATGTGTAATGTTTGGTAATTCCAAACTTACTATTCTACCGTCGGGTAATACAAAAGGAGTATTATCATTGGCTTGATCAGAAGCAATTTTTACGGGAGTTGAACTTCCTGCCGGTAATCTCCAAATACTTTCGTTACTACTTCCTTCGTAAATTATTGCTCCATCAGAATCATAACTTCCGGAATGAGCTTCTTCACCTGAACCTGCAACAATAGGAAAATGTAATCCTGTTCCGTCGATATTTACTTCGCCAACGGCAACACTGGGATACGAAGTTGGTGCGGCATCGAACAAAACTTTTGTTCCATCGGGAGAAATAGTGGGGAAATTGTTATACTCATAAGTTGAGTTTTGTGTTAAATTCACAGTATCACCCCATGTATTTCCGTTTTTGTGAATAACATAAACATCTTTTGAATGATTGCCAAAATCTTCCGATACAAAAACTATGGATTTACCGTTGTTAAAAACCATTGCTCTGCCTGTTGAATGGATTAAATGTCCGTCAAGTTTTATAACTTCATATTCTGAGTAATCAGATTTTACTATTACTAAATCGCCCCAACCGCCGTTTTCGTTATCAAAACGGGTACTTCTGAAAGCATACCAATTTCCATCATGGGAAACTGTTATTGGAACTTTATCGGAACCTGAATAGGGAGCAATAGCATCTAAGCTGTCGGAAATACTGTGATATACAAAAGCACTATCGGCATTCATATACCAAAATTTATCATTGTAAGTTGAAAATACTATATAGTTTTGCGAAAACAGATAATTATTACTCCAAAACAGAGTAATAATCAATGTTAATATGAACAATGTTTTGTTGTAAAGGTTATTTTTTTTCATTATTTAAGTTTTATAATTTGTTGATTAAATTAATTCTAAGGCTTATTTTATATTTGTCAATATTCTTTTTTATAAAATTATTCTACAATAAATTTTTTCGATATATTTCCTGTTTTTAGAAAATACACACCATTTTGTAAATCAGAAATATCAATAGATAATTGTTTTTTATCTGTATTCAACTGTTTTACTATTTGTCCGAAAACATTATATATTATAATATTTTTACTATTTAACAGTTGATTGTTAAATGTTAATTGTAATTTGTTTTTTGCAGGGTTCGGGTAAATATTTATGTTGTTATCTTTTTTGTTATAAGCTACCCCATTAATAAAATTGTCTGAATAACATCCCATATTAGGATTTTCCACATCGTTTCGTTGTGTTATATTATTTAATGATATGGGGTTGTATTCAATAGCAACGCTATCAATATGAGTTCCAGAATGACGGCATGCAGAGCTTTGTGTTAAAGTATAATCGCCGTTGTCGGCATCGGTAAATCCGGGCTCATTGCCTGTCAATAAATTATCTTGTCCTGTTTGATGATAATCGTTATTTTCTCCACTGGTAAGTTTCCATTCATTATTATTGTCTGATGCAAAAGCTTTTATCCACGATGTTGTGAAATTAATTGTACCGCCTTCGTTAGTAGTTTCTCCTGTTCTAAAAATATAAAAATAGTGCATGCCTTTTGCAAGCAAGATATTATTTACAAAGTTTATTTTTGTACTTGCTTTGTTTATATCAAATAACTCTTTATTCCACGAGTCGTCGTCAAAATCCATGATTACCGTATTGTTTGCAAAAAAGAAAGTACCTTTTCTTTGATACTCGTATGGGTTTGCCATATCGTCCCAGCCGTAATGAAACATTACGCCGCTATTTGGTCTTTTATTAACTATTAAATTACCGTAAACATAGGCATCGTCCCATGTATCGCTTTCATTTGTGGCAATTTCGGCTTCTTCGGGTTCTACAAGGTCAATTGTTCTTGCCGTTCCCTCCATATAATTGTATCTTATTACCGTAAAAGTTGCTCTGTCTTTTAACGTGCTCCCTATAGCACTCTCTTTTTGTTGTTCAATATAGTTAAACTGAATTAAAGCGTGGGTTCCTTGTGCATATATATTGTGTTGTAGATAACTGTTTTGAACGCCGCAATTTGTAAAACGGCATCCTTCAATTAAACTATAAGTTGATATCGAAGTCATATCATTATTATTGGCTTGTGTAAATACGCCGTTTGAGCAATTATCAAAAACACAACCTTTTACAGAAAGATGATCTATTTTTGACCAAACGCCAATACAATTATCATCAGTAGTAGTTCCATAAATTTTAAAATGCAAATTAACCAAATCAATCCAAGATGGTTTGCTACCCCAAGGTCCGTAAATAACCATTATTCCTAAATTATTAACCCATTGGTTAACATCTCCGCCACCCCAATCGTGGGTAGAATTTTCGTTTGTGATAATTGGTAAATTGCCGTTATCGTCGGGAATACCCTGTATGCGAAAATGTGCGGCTTCGGTTGCTTGCACTTTTATATAAACTTTAATTCTATAAGGTTCAGGCCTGTAAAATATTTTTATTAAAGTTCCGGCTGCAACATTGCTTTTGGGAACATCATATAATTCGGTATATGTTTTGCCCGGACCTACTTCAATAACGGTTGAGTAGCCGTCATTTGGTAAAGGATATACTATATGTCCGTTATGTACGGTGTAACCTTGTTCTAAATTAACAGGGGGAATTGTTTGTGAATAATTTACAAACGAAAATGTTGTAAATATTAATGCAAGTAGTAGTTTATTTGGTTTCATATAAAAACTTTAAATTATTTTACAATAAATTTTTTCGATATATTTCCTGTTTTTAGAAAATATACACCATTTTGTAAATCAGAAATATCAATAGATAATTGTTTTTTATCTGTATTCAACTGTTTTACTATTTGTCCGAAAACATTATATATTATAATATTTTTACTATTTAATTGTTGATTGTTAAATGTTAATTGCAATTTGTTTTTTGCAGGGTTCGGGTTTAAAACAATATCGTTTTCTTTTGTTAATTCATTAATG
>CAYRJP010000260.1:0-3975 GCA_964424425.1 uncultured Bacteroidales bacterium
ATTTATTACATAAATTTTTCCGCTGTTATTTACTACAATATATCCGAGAGAGTCGCGTATTTGCATTGATTGAGCTACATCGCCCAGCGGCAAGTTGTTTTTTTCAAAAAACACGTCGTTTATTACAGTTTTATTTTCAATATCGTAATATGATAGTGAGGCATTTCCATACATAAAATTACCTTCATTTGTAATAAATAAACCTTTAAAATAGTGAGGTTCGGGTTTGTTGTTTTGTAACCACAAACTGTCATCATCCATGCAAGATATTATAAAAACAGAGATTGCTATGAATACTATTTTTTGTATATATTTTATAAAAACAGCCATATAACTTAAATAATTGACAATTAATTTATCGTTTAAAATTTAGCCGAAATTAACAGTAAAAAGTTAATACCCGGCATAGGTCGGTAAAGAACCGAATGGTATGTTTCGTTAAAAAGATTATAAATTTTCAATTCTGTTGAAAATGTATTTTTTTTAACATTAAATATTTTGCCGCAACTTAAATCGTTCATAAAATAAGGGTAAAGCCAGTCGCGACGAGTTATGTTATTGCTTGATGTTGTGTATCTTTCGCTGTATGAGTTGTGTTGCCATGTAATAAAAAAACCGTTGTAACTTATGTTTGCCATAAAATTTGCCGAATGAAGCGGAACATAAACAAGTTGTTTACCGTAAGATTCATCACCCCAAACCAACGGGTCGCCGTAATTTTTTGAATTTGTGTAAGCATATGTAAAGTTTACACGATACAGCAATTTGTTATAACTGCCTGATATTTTAGCATTTACTTCAATACCTTTTGATATTACTTTTTTAATATTACGAGGTTCCCAGTAGCCTTTATAACTAGGTATCCAAATAATCCAATTATTTATATCGTTGTAGTAAGCTGTAATTTCCGATGATACGGCAAACTTATCAAAAGCTGTTTGATATGCAATTCCTGCTTCGTATCCAAAACCGTCTTCGGGTAATAAATCGGGATTGCCGCCCGGCTGCCAATAAAGGTCGTTTAGTGTGGGTTGATGATAATTTCGGGCAATATTTCCTTTTAAAACAATGTCGTATTTTTTTATCGGTTTATAATCGACTCCAAAATAAGGAACAAAAGGTGTAAAGCTATTGTCAACAAAGTCTTGCCGCAACATTAAATTAACGTTCACTTTTTCAAAAAAACTTTTACTTATTGACATAAATCCTGAGAACTCGTCTCTTTTTTCGTCGTATCCTGTTTTTGAAACAGAGTCTTTTGAATGAACATTATGAAAATTGGCATCAATACTGAATTTTACCGAAACTGTTTCAATTGATTTTATAAAAAAAGAAAAATTATTGTAAGAGCTGTAAATAGAACTTTGCGAATAAATGGCAGGGATTAAACCTATTCCGGGAACATTGTTTTCAAGTTTATAATCTAACTGTTTTTGAGAAAATCCCGAGCGAATAAGCAATTTATTTTTATTGTTGTAGTAGTGTTTGTAATCGGCAACTATTTTATTATCAACATCTATCTGATTGTTGAGGTTTGAATTATCGGGTCCTTCGTAACTTGTGGCTTGCGGAATGGTTCTATCTGCCTTTTGCCCCCACCATTTCAGCGAAAAAATATTTTTATTGACGGTTCTGAAATAAAACTCCTGTAAAATACCAAACTGCAAATAGTCGGCATTTTTATTTGTGTCAAGAGGGTTTGTTATTTCACCTGTTTTGGGGTTAATATTGCCAATAGATTTATTTAAAAAGGTGTAATTGTTTTTTGAATAATTATAATAAATACGGCTTTTAGATTGAATTTTTTTGTTTCCCGCATTAAATTGTAAAAAAGAGTTATAGGTATTGTAACTGCCGATTCCCGCCATACATTTAATGGTTGTTTTATTTTTCCAATCGACAGTATTACTGATATTTACCGAGCCACCGAGTCCTCCGCTTTGATCGGCAACCGAAGCAGAACCGTGTTTTAAGTTTATATCGTCAATAATATAAACGGGTATCAAAGAAAAATCAACCATTCCAAGCATAGGACTGTTAATGTTTATGCCATTCCAAGTAACTTGCGTATGTGATGGAGCTGTTCCGCGAAATGAAGCTGTTGCTAATGCTCCTCTGCCGTTACTTTTTATAAATACCGATGTATTTTGCGAAAGAAGTTCTGAAAGACTAACATTAACATTTTCGGTTAAAACAATACTGTCTATTTGAGTTTGTTTCATTCCGGCTTTTTCTTTTTTAAATATTTGATTTGAAATAACCGTAATTTGTTTTATATGAAACACCGAATCCCGAATGCCTTGAGAATAAGACATTCGAGATATTAGCATAAGAAAAGCTACTATTATTAATTTTCTTACCATGTTATTTTTTCAAAAATTTTATTTTTTTTGTATAATTATCTTTTTGTATCATAATAATATACACACCTTTCGGTAAATGCTTAACTGATATTGTTTGGTTGCAAGAATAATTATTTGTTTTCGATATTTTATTGCCGACAATATTAAATATTGTTATCGAAGCATTGTTTATTTTGTTTATATGAATAAATTCGGATGCGGGGTTTGGATAAACGGTTATTGATTTATAGGCAAAAGGTAAATTTTCAGATGATGGTTTTTTGTATTCCAAATAGGTTGAAACAGTTGCTGATATATCGGAATTGTTTTTTAATGATACTGTTAAAGTTAAATTACCCGAAGTTGTAAAAGATAAAATATTGTTTTGATTAACTGTTGCATTCGGGGTATTTGACGACCAAACAATTTCGTCATTAGTTTTTCTTCCTTTGTGAAATGGTAATACTTCGAGTTGGTATTCGTGTCCGGTAATAGTATCGGGAATACTTTTTATAACAATCATATCTAAAATTCCGCTAATCGAAGCATCGGGAGTTACGTCAACAGCACCGGTTATTTCTGTGGATATTTCACCCAGCCAGCCGGCATTTGCCAATACTGCATTGTGAACTTTTATAAAATCTATTTCATCTAAATCAACATATTCACCGTTTTCGTTTACAGCCCAATCAATATCAAAGGCATCGCCTCCTGAATTTTCTTTTTTGCGGGTATAAGGATTATCGGGTAAAGTATAAGGTGCTGTTCCGCGAACTTGATTATCCACATAGCCGAATGCTTTTGCATACGACATTACATACGAAGGATTTGTGGTGTCAACTTCGTCGGCAATGCGTGTTCCCGATAATGTATAACTTGTTGTATTTATTGCGGGAAAAGAATCGGATAGCGGATAATATGGCTGGGTATGGAAATTATTTTTTAAAACAAATCCTGAGTTTCCTTGATTGTCAACCCATGGTACATCAGCCGCTGTTTGTTGATTAGGATTAGTATAAGTTACCGAATAATTTTTTATTGTAGATGAAAAAAAGTAATCGCTTCCGGCAAGTTCATACCATGTATCATCGGGCAAACCATTATTGTTTTCATCTTTCATTACCGAAACAATACCCTGTTCAGCCCAAATAACTTCGCTTTGATTAGCAGGGTTAGACAGCGGGTTGCCGAATATTGTAAAATCAACACCAAATGGATTATTAGGGTCGTTTTTTACGGGATTATCGAATTTAAAAATTACATAACCGCCAAAAGCACCCAAACTCATTGAGCCGGTAAGTTTGCCGATAATAGAGTTTGCCGATGATGGAACTCCCCACGGTGATGAATTTATAAATTGTCCGGGAGCAGGTGTATATTCCAATACTTTGGAAATATATTGAGCATTTAAAATGCTGATATTTAGAAAAATTGCTATAAAAATTATGTGTTTTTTATACATGATTAATTTTTTTAAATTATTAAAAGTCATCCTGTATATTTTGTAATATTAACAACTACTTTAAAAATTACAATTTCTATTAGCAGGATGACTTTATTTTATTGTTTATTTAATAATAACTGTTTTAATAACTGTCTGTTTGTTATGTTGTATTTTTATTTTATAAACACC
>CAYRJP010000261.1:0-2192 GCA_964424425.1 uncultured Bacteroidales bacterium
ACAAAGAGTTTGTCTGATATTATATTGACAATAACTATCGCTGCCAATACAAACAGAATATATAAACTTGTGCTTTTTTTCATTTGTTAAAATATTTTTAATTAAACATATTGCCGTATAAATACATTTCTTTTAAGATGTTTTTGATTGTAATGTTTTTTCGGCTAAAAATATTCCTGCGTAAGTTATTGATGCAAAGTATATTAAATCTTTAGTGTCGATAACACCGCGAGTAATACTGTCAAAATGTGTATTCATACTCAAATAGTAAAATATTTGTCCCAATATTCCCGAAAAGTTACTTGCCAACAAACCCGCAATAATATGAAAGAATACACCTATAATAAGTGCTAAAAGCGAACTTACAATCTGATTGTTGGTAAGTGAACTTGCAAATAAACCTATTCCAATATAGGCACTGCTCATAAGCAATAAACCGAAATAACCGCTTATTATCGCTCCGTGGTCAACATTGCCCAAGTAGGCAACGGTTATGTAGTAAGGAATAGTAAGAGCCAAAGCAATAATAACCAACATCAGTGTAGCCAAATATTTTCCCCATACAACTTGTTCGTGGCTGATTGGTTTGGTAAGTAACAGTTCAATTGTTCCCGAGCGTGTTTCTTCGGCAATAGAACGCATTGTAAGCATAGGTATTGAGAAAAACAGCGTTAAATACGCAACCTGAAAAAATACTCTCAGCGATGCTTGCTGAACAAAGAAAATATCGTTTCCGTAAATCCAAGTGAAAAATCCGCTGAATCCCAGAAACAATACCAATAATATATAAGCCATAAGCGAATCAAAATACGATTTTAATTCTTGTTTGGCTATTATCCATACTGCTTTCATAATGTATATTTTTTAATTCTTTTGTTTACAATTACTTTGTTGTTAATTCTCTGAATACATCTTCAAGTTTAGTTTCAACCGGTGACATCTGCGTAAGCACCCAACCTTTGTCAACACAAAGTTTAAAAATGTTTCGCTTACTGCTTTCACCCTTTTTACTCTGCACTTCAATAATATCGCCATCAAGAGTGTCAACCATCTCTACCGACGGTAATTCTTGCAATGCTTTTACAACATCGTTTTTATCGGCATCTTCAACCTTAATTTTTACTATTTCATTACCTTTTTCTGCTTTACGAAGCTCTTCGGCTGTGCCGTCGGCAACAATTTTCCCTTTATTTATAATTAAAATACGGTCACAAGTAGCTTCAACCTCAGCCAGAATGTGCGAACTGAGTATTACTGTCTTTTCGCGACCTATCTTTTTTATTAACTCTCTGATTTCAATAATTTGGTTAGGGTCGAGACCTGTTGTAGGTTCATCCAAAATTAATACATCTGGGTCGTGAATAAGTGCTTGAGCAAGCCCCACACGCTGACGATAACCTTTTGAAAGTTCATTTATTTTCTTGTGTTTTTCACCTTCAAGTCCACATACATTAACCATTTCAAGAATGCGACTTTTTATTTTTTCGGGTTTAATGCCTTGCAACTCCGCCACATAATGCAAATAGTCTATTACCGGCATTTCAAGGTATAGCGGATTATTTTCAGGCAGATAACCTATTCGTTTTTTCACCTCTTCTAAATCATCTTTTACCGAAAAACTACCAACGCTAATATCTCCCTCAGTGGGAGCTAGGTATCCTGTAATTGCTTTCATTGTAGTAGTCTTTCCTGCACCGTTGGGACCAAGAAAACCCAATATCTCTCCGGTTTTCACCCTAAATGAGATATCATCAACGGCACGCTGCGGACCATACATTTTTGTCAGATTATTAACTACTATATCCATAACAACTTATTATTTATTATTGACTATTTATTTTTACTTGCGTAAATGCATAAACAAAAGTAAGTTTTATGACTGTTTCATTAAAGTTAAATAGAGTTAAAGAGTGTTAAAATTTTGTTAAAAACAGTGTAATGAGTTGAAAGTAGAAAGTTTATAAAGTAGAAAGTTAATATAGAGCCTGAGCTTTCTCCGGAGCCTGAGTTTATCGAAGGTGTTATTAAACTTGCAGAAGTCACTTCGACAGGCTCAGTGACCGGCTCTTTGTTACCTGAGTTTTCTTTGAAACCTGAGCACTTCGATAAACTCAGTATAAACTTGTTGAAGACGTATTTTTAGCGAAGTAAGAACCTAAACCTTCCAGGTTTGTGAAACCTGGAAGGTTTGA
>CAYRJP010000261.1:2292-3965 GCA_964424425.1 uncultured Bacteroidales bacterium
ACGGGATTTTTTGCAATAATGAACCCCATTGCCAATGTTCCTATTTTTTTAGCATTGGTTCAAGATGCTGATGCTAACACAAAAAGAAAAATCGCAAAAAAATCAACACTTACGGCATTTGTGATAGTAATCACATTTGTGGTACTTGGTAAATTCATTTTTGAACTGTTTGACATTACAATACCGGCTTTTAAAATTACAGGAGGATTTCTGGTTTTTTATGTAGGTTTTGAAATGATACAATCCAAAAAATCCACCGTTCACCATTTGCAAAAAACCAATGTTGATGAAAATATAGCAGTTTCTCCGCTTGCCATTCCTATACTTGCAGGACCCGGAACAATAGTAACCGCTATGAATTATGTCACAAATTACGAATATTTACATATTATAATTGTAGCTGTTGTATTTGCTTTAATGTGCATATTAACTTATATATTTTTTCGCATAAGCGATACTATTGTAAAATTATTCGGCACTAATGTTATTTCGGTTATCGGAAAAATTATGGGACTGATATTAGCCATTATCGGCACAAATATGATAATTGAAGGTATAAAAATAGCTTTTAATTTAAATTAGAACATCAGTAAATTGTGTGTTTACAGTATTTTTAAAGCACGTATAATTTAATAAAAATGAAAATTTTACATACATCAGATTGGCACTTGGGACACCGATTTTTGGAACAATCTCAACTTGAAGAACAAAAGCTATTTTTAGATTGGCTTTCGCAATATATTATTGATAATGAGATAGATATATTATTGGTTGCCGGTGATATTTTCGATACGGGAATGCCGTCAACACATAGTTTAAGATTATATTACGACTTTTTAATAAATATACGTAATACAAACTGTAAACATGTTGTAATAACAGCAGGTAATCACGATTCGCCGGGAAATATTAATGCTCCCAAAGAATTACTTAACGCTTTGTCAATTTATGTAACAGGCAAAGTTACCGATAATGTTGAAGATGAAATCTTTAAACTTACTATTGATAATCAAGATGTTATAATTGCCGCTGTTCCTTTTTTACGCGATCAGGATATTCGCAGAGCCGTTGCCGGTGAAGATTTTGAGCAAATAGAAATGAGATACAAAACTGCACTTATAAATCATTATAATAAAGTTGCCGATTATTGTAATAGCATAAAACAGAACAATATTCCCGTTATTGGTATGGGACACCTGTTTGTAACAGGCGGAAAAACATCCGACAGCGAGCAATTTATTTATGTGGGAAATCTTGGTGATATAGGTGCCGACGATTTTTCAAATGCATTTGACTATCTTGCTTTGGGACATTTGCATCGTCCGCAAAAAGTTGCAGGTAAAGAGCACATAAGATATTCAGGTTCACCTGTTATTTTAAGTTTCAGTGAAATTAATTACGACAAAAAGGTTGTGGAAATTGAAATAAACAACAATAACATATCACAAATACGGGAAATTACAGTTCCTAAGTTTCGTAATATTTATAGCTTAGAAGGTAATGTAAATGAAATTATTGTAAAACTTAAAGATATTTCACAAAATCACCAACATCAACTTACTCCTTGGGTTGAAGCGGTAATTGATAATAACACCGAATTAAGTGTTGATGCTGATGAAATTCAAAAAACAGCCGAACAGCTTGATGTAGAAGTTCTTAAAGTAGTATTTAAA
>CAYRJP010000262.1:0-3962 GCA_964424425.1 uncultured Bacteroidales bacterium
TATTAATACTTGAAAAAGTATAATTTTTTTTATCATTTTTTTAAATTATAATCTGTTTATTTTTAATTTCAGACTTAACTTGATATTGTAATACTTTAAATATTATATAATAACCGCTAAGGTTATATATAAAAATACTTAAAAACAGTATTGCAACAGCCCTTTTCACTATTTTTAATGTTTTTTATAGTAGCAAAAGTAATAGATTTGATAATAGATTTGGAATTTATTTTAAATTATAAAACATTTAGCGATACATATCTTTCTTTTAATAATAAAAGCATATTCTAAATTATAGACGATAATATAAAATATTGATTATCAAACAATAAATTGATAAAAATATTGAATTATATTAATTTTTAATATAAATTTGTTTTTATCATTTAATACACGAAAAATTAATATAAATTTTTAAACATATGAAAACAATAACACTATTTTTTATTGTTTATTTTAGTTTTCTGAATTTAATAAATGCAAGTATTGTCGATACTCTTACAGCAAAGAATACGGCAAAGAATTTTATTTTTGAAAAAATTACTATAAATAAAGCAGGATATAAAAAAGATGTTGAATTGAAGTATATTAAAACAGAAAATTCAAACAATAAACCTATTTTTCATATTTTTAATTTAAAAAATCAAACAGGATTCATAATAGTCTCTGCTGAAAGTAAATCAATTCCTGTTTTGGGATATTCATTTGAAACAAGTTATAATGAAAAACAAGAAGTAGCACCAACTTTTGTAGAATGGATGAATCATTACAAAGAACAGATAGATTATATTAGGCAAAATAATATTGCAGCAACAAAAAATGCAGAAAAGTTGTGGACTAAATATAGTTCAAAACCGGATATTTCAAAAAATAAAGAGTCAAAAAGTGTATCACCATTGTTAACAACCAGATGGAATCAAGGGAAATATTACAATCAACTTTGTCCGGCTGATACCAAAGGACAAGACGGACATGTATGGACTGGTTGTGTTGCAACAGCTATGGCACAAATTATGAAATATTGGAATTATCCCGACTATGGTTCCGGTCAACATACATATACTGATTACACTTACGGAGCACAAACTGCTGATTTTGCAAATACATATTATGATTGGACTGCTATGCCAAATTCATTAAATAATTATAATACAGCTGTTGCTACATTAATGTATCATTGTGGAGTTGCAGTAAATATGCATTATGGAATAAATGGTTCGGGTGCCTATTCAAGTACAGCTGCATCAGCACTCAAAAAATTTTTTGATTATTCATATACCCTTCATTTACAATCAAAAACTAATGATAGTATTTGGAATATACTCATAAAAAGTGAATTAGATTTAGGACATCCTTTATATTACAAAGGAAATGGTCATGCATGGGTTTGTGATGGTTATCAAGAAACAGATTATTTTCATATGAATTGGGGATGGGGTGGTTCATACAATGGCTATTTTTATTTAAAAGATTTAACACCGGGTTCTTACAATTTTACATATAGTCAAGCAGCTATCATAAATTGTTATCCCGATTATCAAAATCCGCAATGCAATGGAATAACTATTGTAACGGAACCAATGGGAACACTTAATGATGGTTCACCCGCAGTCGGTTATTATACCAATTACAGTAATTGTTCCGATTGTGAATATCTGATACAACCTTCCGGAGCCACTTCTATTTTTGTTGATTTTGAGAGTTTTTCTACAGTAGAAGGCGAAGATAGTTTATATGTATATGATGGAGCCGATGCTTCGGCACCATTGATTTACGCTTTAAGTGGCGATACAATTCCAAACAATTTTTTCTCAAGCACAGGGTCGGTTTATTTCCATTTTGTGTCGGATAGTTTTAGAACTGCTCCCGGATGGGTAGTTAGCTATACAACCGCTTTCAATGATGTCGGAATAATTCACCAGTCTGCTCCGTTATCGAAAACTTGTGGACAAACAAACGATACGGTTCAAGTTTTAATTAAAAATTTTGGTGCAAACACACAAACAAATGTGCCGGTAGTTGTTGAAGTAAATACACCAACAGGGTTTATTACTCTTAATGCCGTTTTTCCTGGTCCGATTGCCCGAAACGAGTGGAAATATTTTAATGTAGGAACAATAAATACAACTGTTCCGGGAACATACAGTTTTACTGCCTATACAAATTTGCCCGGAGACACCGTAATAAACAGTAACGACACAAATTATTGTGATATTGTCATAAAAACAATTGTGTCAGTTCCTCATGCCGAAGTTTTTGATAATTTACATGGAAATATGGGTGATTGGAATGATAAATACGGAGCATCTTTCCCCGAATATGAAACAAACGGAACCGATACAAATTATTTGATGAGAGCTTGGGTTGACAGAATGATGTCCATGTTTTTATTATATGATAAAAATATTAAAAACATTACTACAAATACAAATTTACTTTTCGATTACAGATTTTTGAAAGCAGGTGGTCAATGGCCGCCAACCGATAGTGCTATAATCTACTCAAATGAAATGTTATATGTTATTGTGTCAACAGATTGCGGTGAAACTTTTGATACAATTTTTACGATAGATACATTAAATCATGTTAATTCAAGTCAATTTGCAACAAAAAAAGTATCGCTTGCCGATTATATAGGGCAAGAAATTATTATAGGCTTTGTTTCCCAATGGGATACCGGTATGGCAATAATTGATATTGATAATGTAGTTATTATTGATAATATTATAGATAATACTATATCTTCGAATCAATCTATCTGTGAAAATGAAGTTCCTAAACCTTTAATCGGTTCTTTACCGACAGGAGGTATTGGTGAGTATAATTTTTATTGGAAAGAAAGTAATGATAGTATAATATGGAGAACTGCATCAGGTGTTAATAATCTACAAAATTATTCGCCGCCAATTTTATTATCAACTACATTTTACAAAAGAATAGTTAGTGATACTTTTATTTATGCCGATACAAGTAATGTGATTAAATTAACATATTATACAAAACCAACTATAAAAATTCAAGGTTCAACAATCGAATGTGAAAATACTATTCTTTCGGGTAATGGTATATCCGAATATAAATATTATTGGTCAACGGGAGATACAGTTCAAACTATTACTGTAAATACATCGGGTAATTATTCATTAATGATAACCGATACCAACGGTTGTTCAAATATTGATACAGTCTCTGTAATTATCTATGGCTTACCGGATATTAATTTAGGAGCAGATACCGTTATTTGTGCAAACGATACAATTATTTTAGATGCGGGTATTTATGATAATTATTTATGGTCAACCGGTGAAACATCGCAAACAATTGTTGTTGATAGCGTAGGAATCGGACTTAATCAGGCAATGTTTTTTGTTCAAGTTACTGATTCTAATAATTGTATTAATTCTGATACTGTGAATATTTCTTTTAACATTTGTTCCGGAATAAAAAATAATTCTGAAAATATAATTAATGTTTATCCAAATCCTACTAATGATTTTTTAATAATAAATGGAAAACAAATATCTGAAATTTATATTATTAATATTAAAGGAAATATTGTTAAAAAAGTTTCTATTCAAAACGAAAAAAATGTAATTGATTTAAGAACATTATCAAAAGGAATATATTTTATTAAAATTATAACACTTAAAGGTTCTGTTGTTAAAAAAATAGTAATAGAGTAAAATAACAAAAAATATATTTCTAATATCTTATATTTTTTGTAAACTTTTTATTATGAGTATTTCATAAAATATAATTAGTTTGCTTAAATATTAACTGTTATTTATTTTACCATTATTCTATATTTTCTTTTTTTGCGTTATAGTTTATTTAATAAAATTATTATGATTTTATTAAATAAATTCTGATTCTACCCGGTAATTAAATTGTATTATTCCATATTAAGATTAAAAACGGAAAACAAAATCATAGATGTAAATTTATTTGAAAATAGATATAAG
>CAYRJP010000263.1:0-2075 GCA_964424425.1 uncultured Bacteroidales bacterium
TTGAGAATTTAAAATCTTTTGCAAAACTTTATGGTTATGTGAGATATTTTTATCCGAGTGATGAAGCAAGTTTGATAGATTGGGATAAATTTATTTGCTATGGAATAGAAAAAGTTTCAGAAGCAAAAAGTAAAGAAGAACTGAAAATACTTCTTAAACAACTTTTTCAGCCAATAGCACCGCAGATGAATATTTATTTTTCAGAAAATAAAATCCTAAAGCAAAAATGCGATACAACTTCAGATGATAAAACTTTGGTAACTTGGCAATATAAGGGGTTAGGCTTATATAAAGGCAGTATATATCAGAATGTTCGATTAGGAAGAGTAAACTTATCAGAATTAGATTATGGAATTAGTCGTGAGTTTACTGAAAATGATTTTAGTAAAAAAAGATTTGAATTAAAAATAAACGGGTTGTCGGCTAATAGCACAGTAGAAAAGATAGACTTACTTAGTTACGTAAGTAATGAAAGTAATTTTATTGATACTAAATTAGACACAATAGTTAATGGTAATGTTTTTCAGAATCTTATAATTAGAGGATATTTTCCTGAAAATACAAAATATGTAAAATTGAATATTAAATTAATGGGAGAAGGGAATATTGAAATTCAAAGAATTAAATTTTTACTTTTCGATGAAGATAATAAAGCAGATACATTGATTTTTGTAGATAAAGATTGGGATATTGACGAGTTGAATAATTGGGAAATTTCAGGAATAGGTTATACTTATCACATTGATAGCAGTAAAATGGCAACTGTTTTACAAATAAAGAGTGAAGAAGATGTAATTTCAGGTTCGATATTTAAAAAGTCTGCGACATTATGCGAAGTAGTAAATAAAGATTTAGGTAACGATTTATTATGTCAAATTCCGTTAGCATTGAATTTACGGAAAGAAGAACCGACGTTTTTTAAGTCTGATTTTGATAGTTTAAATAATAGAATTCAAAACATAAAAATAGAAAAAACAACAGCAAACAAAGAAATAACAAGAATAGGAGCTGTTATTGTTGCTTGGAATATTTACAAACATTTTTACCCGTATTTTGATGTAATTCCCCAAAATGATTGGGATGTTATTTTGGGAAAAACATTAGCGAAAGCAATATCAGACAAAAATGAACAAGAGTGTCTTTTGACATTGCGAAAAATGTCGTCATATCTGTATGACGGACACGCTGTTGTAATGCATAAATTCACAAAAAGTTTAAAAAGATTACCCATACAGTTTGATTATATTGACAATAAAATTGTTGTAGTTAAATCGAATAATAAAGACATTAAACGAGGTGATATTTTGGTAGAAATAGACGGGAGTTCTGCAAATGAAATTTTTAACAATTTAATGGCACTTTCATCGGGTTCGCCACAGTGGAAGAAAGTCAGAGCTTTTATGTATTTTACATTAGACGATACAAATAAAATATCTGATTTAAAAATAAAAAGGGATAATAATATTTTAACAATCCAAGCAGATAGAAAAGGTGTATTCCCTGAATATCAAACTAAAAAAGCAATTTCAAAACTGCAAAATAATGTGTATTATGTTGATTTAAACAGAGTCACAATGAAAGAGCTTAATTCTAAACTTGCAGATATATCAACAGGTAAAGGGGTGATTTTTGATTTAAGAGGATTACAACATTCAAAAATATATCCTGAGTTTATTGGACATTTTACCGATAATACAGTTTTATCACAAATTTGGAATATCCCCGAAATAATTTATCCCGATATGGAAAATATTGTTGGTTATGATACATCGGGACGATGGATAATATCGCCATTAAAACCAAAAATAAAAGGGAAAGTTGTTTTTTTGGCAAATGAAAATGCAATAAGTTACTCTGAAAGTTTTTTAAGCATAATTAAATATTATCATCTGGCTACAATAGTAGGAACGCCAACGGCAGGAGCAAACGGAGACATTAATGTTTTTAGAACAATGGGCGGTTTTGTATTTGTTTTTACAGGAACAAAAGTTTTGAATCAAGACTATACGCAGCATCATTTAAGAGGTGTGAAACCGGATATTTTTGTATCGCCAACTATTGAAAGTATAAAAAAC
>CAYRJP010000263.1:2175-3948 GCA_964424425.1 uncultured Bacteroidales bacterium
TAATCAGATGAAAGGAAATATACTTATTGTTGATGACAACAGCAGTGTTTTAATTGCCCTTGAAATGTTGTTGCAAAACGATTTTGATAATATTTTAACTCTGAAAAATCCCAATAGTTTACCGTCGGTAATTAAACAAAATAATATTGATGTTATTTTACTTGATATGAATTTTACAGCAGGTGTAAATACAGGAAACGAGGGATTATTTTGGTTAAAACAAATTCAAGACATTGACCCTGCGATAAGTGTAGTGATGATTACCGCTTACGGCGATGTTGAGTTAGCTGTAACTGCCGTAAAACAAGGGGCTTTCGATTTTATTTTGAAACCGTGGGATAACAACAAACTGAAAACAACACTGAATGCGGCATTAAAACTGCGAAAAAGTAAAATTGAAACCGAACATTATCGTTCTGCAGCAGACAGATTAAAGCAGGAATTGAATATCTCAAATCAAAAATTTATAGGACAATCAAGGGTAATTAAGGATGTTTTGGCAACAATAAAAAAGGTGGCTGCTACCGATGCCAATATTTTAATTACAGGCGAAAACGGAACAGGTAAAGAACTTATTGCTCGCGAAATACATAATTTGTCAAAAAGGAGTAATGAAATAATGGTAAGTGTAGATATGGGTGCAATATCGGAAACTCTTTTTGAAAGTGAACTGTTCGGACATATGAAAGGTGCATTTACCGATGCAAAAGAAAATAGAGCGGGAAAAATTGAAACGGCAAATCACGGAACGCTGTTTCTTGATGAAATAGCAAACCTGTCGATGCCGTTGCAGGCAAAAATGCTTGTCGCCTTACAAAATCGCACAATAACACGCATAGGCAGTAACACCCCGATTTCTGTTGATATACGGTTAATATCGGCAACAAATAGAAATATTGAGGCTATGATAGAAAACGGGCAGTTTCGCGAAGATTTATTGTATAGAATAAATACCATAACTGTTGAAATTCCTCCGTTGCGAGAGCGTGAAAACGATATTTTGCTTATAGCGGAATTTTATTTGCAAAAATATAGCAATAAATACGGTAAGCACGGATTGAAAATCAGCAAAAGCGGACAATCGAAACTTCTTAAATACAATTGGCCGGGAAACGTAAGAGAATTGCAACATTGTATCGAAAAAGCGGTTATATTGTCGGACGATAATGTTCTTAACGAAGATAGTTTTAACTTTAATAATAAACAGGCAAAGCAAACCGATTTGCAAAATCTGACTATCGACGAAATGGAAAAAGAGATGATTGTTGCAAATATTGAAAAAGAGCAGGGAAATATGAGTGCCGTGGCAAAAAAACTGGGTATTACACGACAAACATTATATAATAAAATGAAAAAATACGGAATTTAATTTTTTTAACTTATTAACAAACAGATGAAGTTTAAACATTTTTATACCGCTATAATTCTCAGATTGGTGATTATTGTAATATTGTCGGCAACAGGTGGTTATATTATTGCAAAATATCAAATGTATATAGTTGGTATTGTAATTTTTGTTTTTGTAATAATAAGTTGTATAGGATTAATACGGTATATAAATAAAATAAATAAGTGGATAGCATTTTTTCTGATGGGCATCGAAAATGAAGATACCACTATAAAAATTCCCGCAAAAACGGGAAATAAAGCCATTGACGATATTTTTAAGGGGATGCAGAATCTTAACAGAATTTTTAAACAAACCAAAATAGATATTATAAATCAAGAGCAGTATTTCAAAAGTGTTATTAATCAGTCGGCTACGGGACTTTT
>CAYRJP010000264.1:0-3933 GCA_964424425.1 uncultured Bacteroidales bacterium
CAGGAGCAACAGTTTTGGAAGTTTTTACCGATGCAGAATTAAATGTGGAGATTTTCGAGAAACTGAATAAATTAACAAACTAAAATAATAAGCCCAATCCAAATCCTTTTCTTTTTTTTAAAGTTTCATCTGATTTTAAAATCTGACTTACTTTATTTTGCATTAATAAAACTTTATCAATCTCTTGTGTTAAGAATTTTATGTGTTGATTTAACATAAAAAAACGAAAGATATTTATATCTTCTTTTTCTCTTGTTTCAATTAATGCTTTGTAATAATCGGCTTTGTCTTCTTTAAAAACGATAGACAAAGGTAAATCGAAACTATTTTGAATATAATTCATTATCAAACGTGAAACTCTGCCGTTTCCATCGGCAAACGGATGAATGGAAACCAAATTAAAATGTGCATCGAATGAGGTAATTAAAATATCATCCGAACTATCAATATTATTTAGTTTATTATTCAATTCATCGCAAAATCTTCTCAACAAAACGGGAACTTTCTTAAAATCGGGAAAATTTGTTTGCCCCGCATAAACATTTACCAATCTTAAATCACCGTTACAAGAATTAAAAGAACCGGATATTGTATTATAATCCCCACCTGTATTTTTCATTATCAGTGATGCTGTTTTTTTTATAAAATCAATAGATAACGGTGTATTTTTAATTGAGTTGTTAAGAATAAATTTTAATGCATCAAAATGATCCTTTTGCATTAGATGATGTAAAAGCGGCTTGCCTTTGGCTGTAATTTCTTCGGATAAAAACAAATCGGTTTCTTCTTGTGTTAGTGAAGAACCTTCAATACTTGTTGAATGATGAACAATAGCATATTGATTAAATTGTTGCCAATTTAAAGATTGTTCAATATTAAGCTCTATATATTGATTTGTCAGAATATTTATCTTTTTCAACAACTTTTCCATTATATTCTTTATCACCCTTTAATTATTATTAAACATCTTTTAATCATATTATCCGCTTGTAAATTTAAAGATAATTATAATCCAAAATATGATAAATCGATTAATCTTTATACGCCGAATAAAAAATTAAGCTCTGTGCTCGCCAAGCCATCATCAAAATTACAATTATGTATGCTAAAACAGGAATAGCCATTTCTCCCAAATTTGGAGAAAGAGTCCAATAAATACCTACTCCGTAAGTGGCAAGAAGAATAAGCGGAATGCCGGGCATTTTTTTGCTACGTGTGAAAAATGCCAAAATATAAGCAATATGTCCTGTTAAAAATGCCACAAGACCAAATACAAAAAAGTTTGGCGACCATTCTAACAACATATCACCGATTACGGAAAACAACAACCCGTAAAAAATATATTTCCGGTATCTGTTGTCACGTGGTAATAGTAATAAAAAAACTACAACCGGAACAGGCTTTACTATTAATCGCAATAAATAATTGCCGCTATACTGCCCAAAAAAATATAAACCTATTGCAAGAATTGCTAAAAGAGCCAATAACTTCTGTTTCATAGTTTTTGTGTTGAATTTTTATACTACTAACAACTAAAATTAAAAGTATTTTTTTATAATTCAAATTATTACACAGTTTAAAAATACTAATGATTTTAAAAAACGAGTAATATTCTTATTTTTGTATATAAACTTTTACAACAATGACTAAATTAAAAATATCCTGTAAAGTAATTTTATTACTATTTCTGTTTATCTCCTTTTCGGGATGCAAAGAAAAAGACAAACCGGAAGAACCACCAACAAGCGGAACCTTTATTGATTCGCGAGACAATCACGAATACAAATGGATAAAAATAGGCGACAACATTTGGATGGCAGAAAATCTTGCATATAAAACAAATTCGGGATGTTGGACTTATGACAACAGCGACACAACACTTTCAGCTTACGGCTATTTATATACATATGCAAGTGCAACAAATGCCGTGCCCGAAGGTTGGCATATTGCCACAGGAACAGAATGGGATGCTTTGATAAAAAACTTGGGCGGATACGAAATTGCAGGCGGAAAACTTAAAGAAACAGGAACAAAACATTGGCTTTCGCCAAACGGAGAAGCTACAAACAGTTCAGGATTTTCGGCTTTACCCGGAGGATATCGCAGTTATTACGACGGAGCTTTTTACACAATGGGCGAATACGGCTACTGGTGGTGCTATGCCGAAGACGATAAAACAACAGCTTCTGTTTATGTGTTGAATTACGAAAACAGTCTTGTTTTTAGAAACAACAACCGTAAAGACTACGGCTATTCGGTAAGATGCGTTAAAAATAAGTAAAGTTAACAATCTATTTGTCAACTAATTAACACCTCTAACTCTTTTTGCGAAAAGGGCATATAACTTTGATTGTTTTTAAGAGTAATCTCAGGATTATAGTTGTTTATTTTATAATATTTACCAAATCGTTGTTTCAACTCTTGTAACTGTTCAATTGTATGCAATCCTTTTATTACTGTTGTTCTGAATTCATACTCAACACCGGCATTTTCAATTAACTTTATTGATAATAATATATTTTTAAAAACAGTATCAGTCACAGTGTTTCCCGTTGCCGCATTATAATGTTCAATAGTGAGCAAATGCTTAATATCCATAGCAACAGCATCAATTAAATTATTAGAAAAAATAGTTTCCAATATTTGCGGATTTGTTCCGTTTGTATCAAGTTTTACTTTTAGATTCAAATCTTTAATTTGTTTTATAAAATCGGGTAAATCGTTGTGCATTGTAGGTTCACCACCTGTTATACAAACAGCGGTAAGAAGTTTTGAGTATTTTTTTAAATAATCGAAAACAACCGTTTCATCAATTACTTTGGTAAATTTTTCGGGCAACACCAATTCGGGATTATGGCAAAAATCGCATCTGAAATTACAACCTTGCGTAAAAATAACAGAGCTGATGTTTCCGGGAAAATCAATTAAACTTTGTTTTTTAAAACCTGCAATCTTCATTTATTTTTAAATTTTATAAATTATACTAAATATTTACGGCGTGAATTTACTTAAAAAAGAAATTCACGCCGTAAAATAATTTAAAATCAAAAGAATATTAATTATTTCCCAATATCAAAGGCAGCCCGTCTTTACTGCTACCAACAATTACAACCTTTGCATTAGGCGATTTAGCAAGTTCAAGAGTAGCTTCAATACCACGCATTTTTAATAATTCGGGTGTTAAACTTGAATTAATAATTTTATTTGCACGAGCTTCACCATCGGCTTGAATTCTTTTACGCTCAGCTTCCGATTTTTCTTTTTCAAGTTTAAATTGATATGCCAATGCTTCTTGCTCCTGAGTAAGTTTAAGCTCAATGGCTCTTTTAATATCGGTAGGCAAATTAATAGAACGAATCAAAAGAGCTTTCATTTCAATATTATTTTCTTTTAATTTCTCACCTGCTTCATTTATTATAGCTTGCTCAACTTCCGACCTTTTTGTTGAATAAATTTCTTCGGCAGTATATCGTCCTGCCACCTGACGCACGGTTGAGCGAATTTCGGGAATTACCAACAATTGCGAATAATCAAGCCTGAAACCTTCGTAAAGGTAACCTATTTTGTTATAAACAGGATAATAACGAACAGTCACGTCAATATTAAGTGACAAACCGTTTTTATCAAGGACATCCATTGTTTCTTCGCTTTTTTGTTCTTGAACATTAAAAACATACATTTCGTTCCATGGAGCTATAATATGAAATCCCGGACCATAAACATTATCTTTATCTAATCCTGTTGAAAAAGGACGAAATAAAACTCCTCTTTCGGTAGCATCAAGGGTAATAAACAACTTATTACCCAAAATAACCAAAATTAACAACACTGCCATTCCGGCTACAATTAAACCCTGTGTTTTTTTCATTTGTTTATATTTTTATATAATTTATAAATTCTTAATTAACTTATTTTATGATGCAGGTAGCTTAA
>CAYRJP010000265.1:0-3924 GCA_964424425.1 uncultured Bacteroidales bacterium
AAACCCGATTTATACTTATTTGAATACAACCATAAATTCCCTTGCGAACAACCAAGCAAAATGCAAGCCTCTGCACTATCCATAACTCCCGTTTCTTGTTGAGTAATCAACTTGCCTGTTTCTAAATCATAAACAGATATTCTGCCTATATTGTAACCTTCGGAATGCTTTCTGCCTTGTTCATATTCACTCATTGAGAGTTTAAAAATATTTTCTTGAAGAATAAGATACGATACATTATTCTCGGTATAAAAAAATGACTTAATAATATTAACGGTATTACCTAATGCCGTATTTGCTTGCAAAATAAATACTACCGAAATAAAAAACAATTGGGCTACTTTCATTTTTCTAATGTTAATCTTTACAAACTTATCCAAATTTAACAAAAAAATCTCCCACAACAAACTTACTGCTTTTTAAGCACGCTTATGTTGTTAAATAGAAATATTTACAACAAATATTAAGTAACTTTAATTTAAAGTAAAAACTTTTATCAATACAATAAATATCATTGATTTTAAGCAACTTACGAATAAATAAAAACATATATCCTATGTAAATGTTTAATTATTAATTAGAAATATTATTTTGAATTTAATATTACTACTAAAAAATTATTTATCATTAAAAACAAAGTGAAAATGAGATTTAAAAATTATTTAAAAACAATTGTTTTAGTTTTATTGCTTATACCTTTATTAACATTTGCAAAAGACAAAACCAAAAATGCCGAAAAAAAAGATACATTATTAAACAGCAGTTTAGTATCAGGACTTAAATTCCGAAGTATAGGACCGGCTCTTACTTCGGGACGAATAGCCGATTTTGCAGTAAACCCGAACAACCATTCGGAGTTTTATGTAGCTTCGGCAAGTGGCGGTATTTGGAAAACTACCGACAACGGAACCACATTTAAACCCGTATTTGATAACTACGGAGCATACTCTATAGGTTGTTTAGCTATCGATAAAAAAAATCCCAATGTAGTTTGGGCAGGAACAGGTGAAAACAATCACCAACGCGAATTGGGTTATGGTGACGGAGTGTATCTTACTGTTGACGGCGGTAAATCGTGGAAAAACATGGGACTGAAAAATTCCCGACAAATAGGTATGATACTTATTAACCCCCGAAATTCAAATACTGTGTATGTTGCAGCCGAAGGTTCGGTGTGGGCTTCAGGCGGCGACCGCGGACTGTATAAAACTACCGACAAAGGAAAAACGTGGACTAAAATTTTAAATATTAGCGAAAATACAGGTATCAACAACATAGTTTGCGACCCTCGCAATCCTGACATTCTATACGCCACAAGTGAACAACGCCGCCGTAAATTTTACACCAAGATAGGCGGAGGTCCCGAATCGGGAATTCATAAATCGGAAGACGGAGGAAAAACCTGGCGAAAACTAACCAACGGACTACCATCCGAAGATATGGGCGGAATAGGCATTGCAGTTTCTCCGCAAAATCCCGATGTTGTTTATGCAATTATAGAGGCTGCAAACGATGCAGGCGGCTTTTTCCGCTCATCAGACCGCGGCGAATCTTGGACAAAAATGAGTAAACACTCCGAAAGCGGACAATATTACAATGAAATTTATTGTGACCCTGTTGAGTTCGATAAAGTTTATTCGGTAGAAACAGTTAGTCATTATACAACCGATGGCGGAAAGACTTGGAAAACTCTCGGTTTAAAAGACCGTCATGTTGACGACCATGCACTTTGGATAAATCCAGATGACAATAAAAATATGATTATCGGAAACGATGGAGGTGTATATCTTACTTACAACGGAGGTGCAACTTGGCGTCACGTATCAAACTTACCTGTTACTCAATTTTACAGAGTAGCCGTTGACAACGAAAAACCTTTTTACAATATTTACGGCGGAACACAAGACAATGCCACACTGGGAGGTCCTTCACAAAATACAAGTGAATTCGGCATTACCAATTGCGAATGGTATGTTACTGTTTTCGGCGATGGTTTTTGGTCGAAAGTTGACCCCACAAATCCGGATATTGTTTATTCGGAATGGCAATACGGTAACGTTGTTCGTTACGATAAAAAAAGCGGCGAAAGAATATCAATAAAACCTCAACCGCGTAAAGATGAACTTACATACCGTTGGAATTGGAATGCTCCACTTATAATAAGTTCCTTCTCGCCTACCCGATTATATATGGCAGCCAATAAAGTATTTCGTAGCGATGACAGAGGAAATACTTGGCAAGTAATTTCTGATGATTTAACCGCTCAAATTGACAGAAATTCATTTCCCGTTATGGGGAAATATTGGAGTGCCGATGCTGTTGCAAAAGACGTATCAACATCGCAATACGGAACAATTGTTTCGCTTGTTGAATCTCCCATAAAAGAGGAATTACTGTATGCAGGAACTGATGACGGACTTATTCAGGTAACTGAAGATAACGGAAAAAATTGGACAAAAATAAGTTCTTTCCCCGGTGTGCCTCAACATACTTATGTTACCGATATTTTTGCATCTAATTTTAATGAAAATGTTGTTTTTGCAACATTCAGTAATCTGAAAAACGACGATTTTAAACCTTACGTATTAAAAAGTTCCGACAAGGGTAAAACTTGGCATTCAATAAGTTCTAACTTACCAAAAAACGGAACTGTTCATACCATTGAACAAGATTTTAAAGCTCCGAATTTATTATTTGCAGGAACCGAATTCGGAATATTTTTTACCGTTGACGGAGGAAAAAATTGGATACAACTAAAATCAGGCATTCCTACAATAGCAGTTCGCGATATTGCCATACAAAAAGACGAATGCGACCTTGTATTAGCTACTTTCGGAAGAGGTTTCTATATTTTAGACGACTATTCTCCGTTAAGGAAATTAAGCGAAGATTTTGCCAAACAATCATCATATCTGTTTCCTGTATCTGATGCTCTTTTATTTATGCAAGTTGACAAAATATACGGACAAGGTGCTACTTATTACGGTGGTAAAAATCCAAAATACGGAGCTGTTTTTACTCTTTATTTAAAAGATACTCCAAAAACAAAAAAACAACTTCGCCACAAAAAAGAGAAGAAACTGTTTAAAGAAGGAAAACCTATTCCTCAACCTACATGGAAAGAGCTTGCCGACGAGAAAAAAGAAGTTCCCGCATATCTGCTGTTTACAGTTAAAGATGCCGACGGCGATATTATCAGAACATTTACAAAAAGACCTTCAAAAGGAATTTCCCGTATAAACTGGAATTTGAGATTTAATCAACCTCAAGCAAGAATATCAGAAAAAAAGTTTGACCCTTTTAAAAAGACAAGAGGCGGAATTTTTGTTTTGCCCGGAACATATACTGTTGACGTAGCAATGGTAAAAGACGGTATTGCAACACCATTGGGACAACATCAAAGTTTTAAGGTAAATCCGTTTAATAAAATTACTCTGCCTGCTGCTAACAGGCAAGAGATGGTAGAATTTCAAAAAGAAGTTGCAGAATTTGCAAAAAATATGCTTGGTGCAGCAACTGCTGTTAAAGATTTAAAACAAGAAATACTGGCAGTCAAGCAAACCGCATTAATTTTACCAAACAGTCATAATGAGTTGATGAAAAAAATAATTGCCGTAGAAAAAGAGTTAAATAATATTGAATTTAAGTTTTACGGGTTGCAACCCAAAGCAAGTTTTGAAGAAATTCCACCTGCTGAATTATCATTAATGAATAGATTAAATTATATTATATATACTCAAATGTATAGCACATCAGATATTACAAGCACATCAAAAATGTCGTTTGAAATATTACAAGAAAAATATCCGCCTGTATTAAAACAGATAAAAGATATTGCTGATGTTAAGATGCCGGAAATAAGGAAAATGCTTGATGAATTAGATGCTCCTTATACTCCGGGACGTATTCCGAAAAATAAATAAA
>CAYRJP010000266.1:0-3923 GCA_964424425.1 uncultured Bacteroidales bacterium
AAAATTTCTTAAAAAGTGATATTTATGGTCTGAACAATAGGTAGTATTATACAGCAACTCCCACAATAACCAAACTTATAACAATTCCTAATGTTCCGCCTCCATACATAAATGACATATCCATGCCAAAAAGTCCTAAAATAAATGTAAAAAAGTAAGCTATTGCTATTCCCATTGTAGCAGCCATTACTCCTGTTCTGAACTTTTGAGTAACTTTTATCATTCGCGATTTATACATAAAAAGCATAGTAAACAGCACTCCCATAGTTAAAATTACGGCACGCATCACTATTCCTTCGTAAATATGTGCAAACATTGCAGATATCCCGCCAAGGAAAAGCCCCTCGAATACGGCATACAACGGTGCCCAAATTGCTGCATTTTTTTTATTAAACATGGTAATAAGTGCCAATATAAATCCTCCGATGGCTCCTGCCATTACCCAACCTCCTACGTTTACTCCGGCAAAAACCTTATTCCATGTAAATACAGCCGAAAACATTGTAAGCAAAAATAAAATTGCTACTTTATTCACAGTACCTTGTATAGTCATAACTTCGGTATCTGTTCCTTGATACGCAAAGTCTCTTATTATTTTTTGATTTAATGTCGGATTCGATGTTTTCATATCATATTTTTTTTTGTGTTATTAAATTTTTCTTTGCTTCTTTCATCAAAAATCAGACCATAACAGTAAAAAATCATCAGCTATTTGCTTTGCTTTTTTATTTTTTGTTTGCAATAACTTTTTTGCCGCTTCTATTGTAAAATTTTTATACTCATCATTAATTGCAGCTATATTTTGCATTAAAAAAACATATCCTTTTGCCTCTATCTCAGAATTACAATTTGTAATATTATTAATTTGTTTTCCTGACCATGTCAAAATATCACTAGCCGCTTCTTTTTCTCTTTTTATTTTCCACGATGTCGAATAAAGTGCAATTGCCTTTTGCCAACTGTTACCTTCAATTAATTTGTCAAGTATTTTAGGTAAAATACTTGACATTGAGAATAAATTTTTCGAGAATTGTTCTACAAGCTCAAAATATTCAATCTTTTGACTTATCTGCCATAATTCGTCTTCCGACAAATTGTCAATATCAAACAACAACGAAGATAAAATCTTTGTTTCGCGAATCTCCTTGTTAAGCATATAAAAAGCCAATTTATTATCACTATCGTAATTTTGAGCCAACTGCAACAGTTCGGGTATCGATACTCCGAAATTAATCCGATAGTTTATACCCATTCGCTTCATGCCGTCGGATACATCACCGTTTTGCATACGGTTTATTCGCTTTAAAATTTCTTTATATTTTTCCAAAATAAAAAAGTTTAAAAGCCGAAAGTTAACTATTTTTTAAAAATATAAAATGAATAAATAAGAGATAAGCAAAAATAAAAAAGTAACCATTAAATAACGGTTACTTTTTTTAAGAAGGGTGGAAGATCGGGCTCGAACCGACGACCTCCGGAACCACAATCCGGCGTTCTAACCAACTGAACTACATCCACCATTTTTAGCGGTGCAAATATAAACATTATTTTTTTAAACGAACAAATAAAATATTATGATTTTTGAGAACAAATACAACATTGTTTTTTAATATCGAAAATTCTTACCTTTGAACACAAAACCGGAGTTATGCTTTTATTATATATTATCACTCTATTTATATCGTTTTATTTACTCTATTTTGTATCGGAACATTATTTTATTCCCGCATTGGATAATATTGGGGATAGATTGAAAATGACATCGGATATTTCGGGTGCTACTCTTATGGCTGCGGGTTCAAGTGCTCCTGAGTTGGCAGTGGTAATAGTATCGGTAATAAAAGCGGGTAATCATGCAGCTATCGGAGTGGGCACTATTGTAGGGTCGGCACTGTTCAATTTATTTGTGATTACAGGTGTGGCAATGATAATAAAAAGTAATACAAAACTAATTTGGCAACCACTTGCCCGCGATTTATTGTTTTATGCAATTTCGGTAATTCTTTTAGTATGGTTTTTTATCGATGGCACGATAAGTATTATCGAAGCATCAATATTTGTTGCTGGATATGGTGCTTATATATTTGCAATTTACGGTTTAAAACGATTTTCTTCTTATGAAGGTCATGAACAAATAAACGAAGACAGTCAATCCGATGAAAATAAAATTGATAAAACATTAAAAAAAGTAATATATACAAGCAGTAAATTAATACCTGATAAGGTAAAAAATTTATATCTCACTTTTTTTATATCAATAGTCATAATAAGCATATTAAGTTGGTTATTGGTTACAAGTGCCATAAATATTTCCGTAATATTAAAAATACCCGAAATAGTGATAGCTTTAACAGTTGTTGCTCTCGGCACATCGGTTCCCGACCTTGTTTCGTCTGCTATTGTTGCAAAACAAGGCAGAACCGGAATGGCTGTTAACAATGCCATAGGCTCCAATATTTTCGATATCCTTATAGGTCTCGGGTTGCCGCTGCTACTGTTACACATTTTCTCAAACGGACAAATAACGGTAGATTCCGGAAATCTTAATACCGCTTTTTATTTTCTTATGGGTTCTATTGTGTTGATAACATTACTATTTGTTTTAACAAAATGGAGAACAAGTCGCCTTTTCGGAGGTTTACTCATTTTATTATATGTTGCATATCTGACTTTTGAAATAATAAATGTCTTATATTAAATTATATAATAAGTTAAAAGTTTATAAAGTAAAAAGAGAAAAGTTAATCATAAAGTATGATTTATTTTTAAACGGATAATTTTAAAATAATTATCTTTGCACGTTAAAAATTTTTAAAACACTATGACATTAATAAAATCAATATCAGGAATACGCGGCACAATAGGCGGAAAACCGGGTGAAGGACTAAGCCCCGTTGACGTGGTAAAATATACGGCAGCCTATGGTGAATGGGCAAAGCAAAATGCAAACGGTAAAGAAAAACTAAAAATAGTTGTCGGGCGTGACGCTCGAATATCGGGACAAATGGTTGCTCAACTTGTGATAAATACCTTAACGGGACAAGGTTTTGATATTATCAATCTCGGACTTGCAACTACTCCCACTACCGAAATGGCAGTAACAGATTACAATGCCGACGGCGGACTTATTCTTACTGCAAGTCATAATCCCAAACAGTGGAATGCTTTAAAACTACTCAATAACAAAGGCGAATTTTTAGATATCAAGCAAGGCGAAAAAGTATTAAAACTTGCCGAAACCGAAGATTTTAATTTTGCCGATGTTGACAATTTGGGTTCGGTGACCGATGTTTTTGATTACAATAAAAAACATATTAAACACATTTTAAATTTAAAACTTGTTGATATTGATGCAATAAAAAAAGCAAATTTTAAGGTTGTTTTTGATGCAATAAATTCAGTTGGCGGAATAATAATTCCCGAGTTGTTAAAAGCACTTGGCGTTAAAGAATTTATCGGGTTGAATGCCGAGCCGACAGGAAATTTTGCACACACTCCCGAACCGCTACCCGAAAATCTTACTCAAATATCCGAAGCTATGGTTGAGTATAATGCCGATGCCGGTTTTGTGGTTGACCCCGATGTTGACCGCCTTGCCATAATTAATGAAGACGGCTCAATGTTTGGCGAGGAATATACTCTTGTAGCTGTTGCCGATTATATTTTACAAAACGAAAACGGTGGCAACACCGTATCAAATCTGTCATCGACAAGGGCTTTACGCGATGTTACCGAAAAACACGGTGGAACATATACTGCTGCGGCAGTGGGTGAGGTAAATGTTGTTACGCAAATGAAAAATACCGGTGCAATTATCGGTGGCGAAGGAAACGGAGGCGTAATTTATCCGGCTTTACATTCGGGACGCGATGCTTTGGTGGGTATTGCTCTATTTTTAAGTCATCTTGCAAAAACAGGTAAAA
>CAYRJP010000267.1:0-3912 GCA_964424425.1 uncultured Bacteroidales bacterium
TTTTTTATTAAATTAACTGTTTTGATTTCATCTTCGGCTATTAATATTCTTAACATTGGTTAAAGGTTAATAGTTTATCAAATATACAAAATTATTAATACATGGTAAGTTATATGTTTATTATTTTTTTGTAATTCAGAAAATTACTTAATAAACATAAGCAATAATATTATTGACATACATATAATAAATCCTTAACTTGTATAGCTAAGTTATCATATATTTATTCATCTATTGAAAAACCGATATTTAATACCTTAATAATTATGAAAAATGCAATATTGTTTTTATTAATAATGCTTACATTTTTTGGCTTTGCTCAAAATAACAATATTGAACAATTCTCAACAAAAAGAGATTCTGTTATCAAATATTTCAATGTTAACATTGATACTGCCTTTGTATTAGCAACAGAACTTAAAGATTTTGCAATTTTATCAAATAACGATTCGCTTATAGCTGTTGCATATAAAACATACGGTAAAGCATGTTACTTAAAAAATAATTTTAACAATGCTGTTAAGTATTTTAATTATTCAATAAATTTATATTCAAAACTTAATGATACAAGTCAAGTTATCTTACTTTTAAATAATCTGGGAATAATATATTCTTATACCGACGAAATAGACTCTTGTCTGTTTTTTCATAAAAAAGCATTAAAATTAGCCGAAAAATCAAACAATAAAACAGAATTTGTAGAGACACTTAATAATATTGGAACTTATTATTTGTTTAAAGCAGAATATAAAAAAGCTATAAATTATTATAAAAAAGCTATTAATACTGCAAAACAATTAAACTATGAAGAAGGATTATCAGCAGCATTAAACAATTTAGGAGCTACTTACCAATATTTTGGGAAAAGTGATTCTGCCATTATAATACTGCTTGAATCATTAAAATTATATGAGAAAAAACAAGATTCAACTAAAATATATTCTGTATATGAAAATATTGCTATTCTTTATAGTGATATAGGATTTTACGATAAAGCCATTGATTATGAATCTAAAGTTTTTAATTACAGTAAAAGAATTAAAAATAATCATTTATTGTTATTATCAATAAATAATTTAAGTACATATTATTCAGATATAGGGAAAGACAGTATAGGATTAAAAATGTTATTGGATAATATTAATATTATTGAAATTACCGAAGATAAAAAATTAGCTTCTTTAGCTTATAAAAATATAGGGTCGTATTATGGCGATAATAAACAATACGATAAAGCTATTGAATATTATAAAAAAGCTATATCAATAAGAAAACAATTTAACAGTGTAAGTGAATTATACAATATTTATATAGTTATTGCTGAGTTATATACAAATAAAGGTGATGCTTTTGCCGGCAAAGCATACATAGATAAAATAAAAATTACCAATAATATTTTAACTGATAAGTATTTTATGAAAAAATATTATCAGATAAAATCTATGGTTTATGCAGGAATTAATAATAAATCGGCTGCTTACGATTATTTATATAAATATATTTTACTTAGAGATTCATTGCATGGGCAGGAAGTTTCTAAACAAATAAGTAATCTTGAAGCTAAATATCAAACCGAAAAAAAAGAAAAACAAATATTAAAACAAAAAACAGAGTTGGAAAAAAGTAAATTGCAAACGGCAAAAGAGAAAGCAGAGAAAGAAAAACAACAAGTTCAGCGTAACTTGTTTATTTTAGCTTTTTGTTTAATGATTATTTTAGCTCTTATAGTTTACAGGTCATACAAACAAAAACAAAAAGCCAATATATTGTTAGCCGAGCAAAAGCATGAGATAGAAGAAAAAAACGAAGAATTAAATCAACTGCTTGAAGAGGTTAGTGCCCAACGAGATGAAATTGAAAGACAAAAAAATGAGATTGAAAGAATTCACCATGAAGTATCTCAAAGTATATCGTATGCCAAACGTATTCAACAATCTATATTGCCTGCCGGAAATATTTTAAGTAAATACTTTGCCGATTATTTTGTATTTTTCAAACCGAAAGATATTGTCAGCGGCGATTTTTATTGGACAACTCATATTGAAAATCAAACGATAATTACTGTTGCCGACTGTACAGGACATGGTGTGCCGGGAGCATTTATGAGTATGCTTGGGGCTTCGTTTTTACGCGAGATAGTAGAAAAAGAATATATTACTCATACAGGTGTAATTTTGCGTAAACTCCGTAAAGAGATAATAAAGGCTCTAAAACAAAAAGGTGTATCGGGTGAACAAAAAGACGGTATGGATATGGCAATAATAAGCATAAATCATGAAACAAATGTTGTGCAGTTTTCAGGAGCAAACAATCCGTTATATATAGTTAAAAGCGGAGAGTTAAAAGTTAAAAGTGAAATGGCAGATGCTGTAAAGGAATTTGAATATGATAAAATTTCAACTTTTAAACTTTATGAACTTCGTCCCGATAAAATGCCGATAGCCATTTATGAAAGAATGGAAAATTTTACTACGCATGAAATCCAATTAAAAAAGGGTGATTGTTTGTATATGTTTTCAGACGGATTTGCTGACCAGTTTGGTGGTGAAAAAGGTAAGAAATTTAAATATAAACCATTTAAAAAATTAATAATTGATAATTGTGAATTGACAATGGCAGAGCAAAAACAAATTCTGGAACAAACATTCTCAAAATGGACTTACGGCTACGAACAAGTTGATGATGTAGCTGTAATGGGAATAAGAATATAATCGGCAAAACCGTTACTCTTGTCTTGTAGTGTCATTTTTAATCTCTATTTTTTCTTTTATAATACCTATTTCATTATCAAATTCAGGATTTCCCGGGAAAACTTTTTTTGCCAGAATAAGATTTTCCAATGCTTCGGTAAGTTTATCTTCGGTTACCAAATATTCCGAGTATTTAAGAAAAGCTGATGATGTAAGAGATTTAAAAAAAGAATCAATTTTTAATCTTCCTTTATTTATATCTTCTTCAAAACCTGTTTTTGCAAAATCAATATCCCGTAACCCTTGACTGTAATTTCTGCTTAAAACCTCACATGTGCCTATAAAATACATTACACCAAAATCTTTCTTTCTATTTAATTTTAAATATAGTTTGGCAGGAGTTACCGATTTACGATAATTATCTTGTTTGTAATATTTTTTTATAACGGCTATCTGTTCTTTTTTCAATGTGTTTATATAATCAATATTATCGGGTAAAAGTTCTTCTTTTTTATCTTTTTTAATAAACTTCCCGGCATATTTTACAGCTTGCTTAAATGCGTCTTTATAGTCTTCTTGAATAACAGGGTTATTTGATTTTGACAGTTCGTAAAAACACATCGATACATACAAATACGGTTCAGGGTCCTTTGATGCATCGGCTTTATATGTCAAATTATCGGCTTTATACAAACATGCTTCGTATTTGCCTGAATTATACAACTTTGCAAGTTTTTCGTTTTTTCCTCCCTCAACTTGTCCTTGCGTGTTGTAAGCAAACAAAAACGAAATAAGAATTATAAAATAAAATCTTGACATAACGGTAAGTTTTTTCAAATTTGCAAAAAATACAATAACATTCAAAATAAGAATTGATAAACATATATAAATGTATATACGATTGTAATAAGTGTTAATGTTTCGATAAAACAAAACTTATAGATGAACAATATTTTAATTTCGTTTAATAAATAATACTAATTGATTAAAATAAAAGGTTATACTGTTATTTTAATGGATAACTTAAAATACTTAGGATTTATTTTTTTAATGAATAAAAATATTAAAATACTATAACAAAGATAATTATTAAACCTTCCAGGTTTTTAAAACCTGGAAGGTTTGGATATTTAGCTTTTAATTGTCCACTAAATTAGTGGTAGAACCAAATAAATTTATTAATCATTTTTCTTTTAAAACTGCCGAAAAATATAATATAGCA
>CAYRJP010000268.1:0-3903 GCA_964424425.1 uncultured Bacteroidales bacterium
AATGATTTTTACGATAGTATTATGGTTAAGTTACCTTTTAAACAAGTTTGTTTAAAATCTTATTGTCATAAAAATATAAACAATTTTTATGAAAAACGATATTTTATTGTTAAAAAAAACAAAAAAATGAGATGTTTTGTTGTTTTCAACAAATTACATCTCATTTTTTTATGATAATGTGCAGAATTATCTTAACCGAAGTAACTTATTATTAATTACTTCTTTTTTTAAACTCTTCTAATCCTTTATCTAAAAATTCAACAAAATTATCAATATTCAAATCGTATGCTTTAGGATCAACAAGCAATTCTCCATTGTTATCTAGCAAACAATAGTAAGGTTGAGCATTAGTATTATAACGGGTAATTTGCATATCGGCATTTAATTTTCCGAGAGTTTTAATCATTTTTCCGTTATAAGTTGATTTTCTCCAATCACTTTTTGGAAGTTTAATTACTTTATCGTCAACATATAATGCAACTACAACATAATCACGTTTTAATCTTTTCAACACTTCGGGATTTTTCCATACCACAGCTTCCATTTCACGACAGTTTACACATCCGTGTCCTGTAAAGTCTATAAACAGAGGTTTGTGTTGAGCTTTTGCACATGCTAAAGCCTGATTATATTCAAAAAATCCTTTTATACCATGAGGTAAGTGTAAGTGTTCGGCATATTTGGGTTTTTCACAAATTTCATTATTTACCGATGAATTATTTGATGTTTGTCCGCCGTAAAGTTCAAATCCCATATTTACATTGTCTCTAACTATTCTTTCCATATCAAAATCGAGAGTAGTTTGCGGAGGTAAATATCCTGCCAAAGCTTTTAACGGAGCTCCCCACATACCCGGAATAAGATACATTACAAAGGCAAACACAATTATTGAGAATCCTAAACGAGGAACCGATACAAATTTTACATCACTATCGTGAGCAAATTTGATTTTCCCCAGTAAATAAAATCCTAATAGTGTAAATGTCACAATCCATATTGATAAATAAACTTCGCGGTCTAAAATCCCCCAGTGATATGTTTGGTCAGCAACACTTAAAAATTTCATTCCAAGAGCAACTTCAATAAAACCTAAAACTACTTTTACTGAATTCAACCATCCTCCCGATTTAGGCATTTTTTTCAACCACGATGGGAAGAATGCAAAAAGAGTAAACGGCAAAGCAAATGCTATTGAAAAAGCAAGCATTGTGATAATAGGCTCCCATATTTCACCTTGAGTTGATTTTACAATAATTGTTCCCACAATAGGTCCGGTACAAGAGAATGATACCAAAACAAGAGTCATAGCCATAAAAAATGCTCCTAACATTCCGCCTTTGTCGGCATTTGAATCGGCTTTATTTACCAAACGACTCGGTAAAACAATTTCAAAAGCACCAAAAAACGATGCTGCAAAAATCATAAATATCAAAAAGAATAAAAGGTTTGGAATCCAGTGTGTGCTAAGCCAGTTAAAAATATCAGCGGTAATAGATTCGCCTCCTATAAAATATGTTATTCCTATTAATATTGCTATTGGCAGTGTATATAACACAACAATTGAAATTCCGTATGTTGAAGCCATCAGTTTAGCTTTAGTTTTATTTTCGCTTCCTTTCATAAAGAAAGAAACAGTCATAGGAACCATTGGAAATACACAAGGAGTAAGTAATGCGGCAAATCCCCATAATATAGCTTCAATAATTATTCCCCAAAGAGATTTCCCTCCCGATGCGTTATTTTCAGCTTTAGGCGACTCAGAAACAACAGCGGCATCACCCTTTAATTTAAATTCAAAATCGGCATCACCTTTAATACACTGTTTATCGTCGCACGATTGATAATCGACATAACCTCCGATATAAGCAACATCTCCCGTTATTTTAACTCTTTGTGTGAAAACAGCTTCATCTTCAAACCAACGGCTTACTGCTCCCGCAAGTTCTTCGTATTTTTCATGAACCGGTGATAATTCCATTACAGTATCAACTAATTCAACTCCAACAATACTGTCAAATGAAAAATATGTAGGCAAAGAAAAATTTCCTTCGGGTAGCCATTGAGCATATAAATGCCAATGCTTTTCAATAGTAGCTTTAAATATCAAATCTACCTCTGTTTCCGAAACTTTTTTGGTTTCAAATTTCCACTTCACAGGCTCTTTAATTTGAGCAAATGTTGTGTTAACTAACAGGGTAGTTAAAATTGTTAAACTGAGAAAAAATCGTTTCATAATTTAATATTGTTTATAATTTAAAATGATGTAGTTATTATTTTGTTACAAAAGAGAAAATAAAAATTATAAATCACCCTCAAATAAATATGTTTTTTAACAATTACAAAAACACGCAAGCCACTACAAAACCATTACAAGAAACACAAATGCATCTATATAAATATTTTATCACCATTTGAATCGAAAAAATGATACTCTAAAAAAGCATAAGATGCCGATGGTTTAATTTGTAATCGTGTTAAATATTTAAGCCTCCATTTTAAACTTATGGAGAATAATCCTTTGTTCAGATATGCAGCGATATACGGATTTAGCTTTAATATTATCTTTTTGTACTTATAATTTTTTAAACTCCAACGAATATGATTTTCAATTTCATCGACAAGTAAGATACTGGGTTGTACTTCGCCTGTTCCATTACACGACGGGCATCGTTCGGTTGTTTGAATAGACATTTCGGGACGAACTCTCTGGCGTGTAATTTGCATTAATCCGAATTTACTTAATGGTAAAATATGATGTTTTGCTCTATCGGAGTTCATTATCTCTTTCATTTGTTCATAGAGCTTCTGCTTGTGTTCAGCTTGATGCATATCTATGAAATCAATTACAATAATGCCTCCCATATCGCGTAATCTGAGTTGTCTTGCTATTTCATTTGCGGCAACAAGATTTACATCAAAAGCATTTTCTTCTTGATTGTTATCGGATTGAGACCTGTTTCCTGAGTTTACATCAATTACATGTAGTGCTTCGGTGTGTTCAATAACGAGATAAGCACCTTTTTTAACGGCTACTGTTTTACCGAAAAGTGCCTTTATCTGTTTTTCAACGCCAAAATATTCAAAAATGGGTTGATTTTTATTATATAATTTTATAATTTTTTCTTTATCGGGAGCAACCGATTGAATGTATTTCTTAATTTCCTGATATAAAATTTTATCATTAATAAATACATTATTAAACTGACTGTTTAACATATCTCGCAAAATAGCCGTTGTCCGGTTTAATTCCCCAAGTATTAATTTAGGAGGTTTATTTTTCAAATTTACAAAAGCACTCTCCCATTTTTGCACCAATTCTCGCAACTCGCTGTCTAAATCGGCAACACGCTTACTTTCGGCAACAGTTCTTACAATAACACCGTAATTTTTAGGTTTTATACTGTGTATCAGTTTTTTTAATCTGTCGCGTTCGTTGTTGTTTTGTATTTTTTGAGAAATAGATACCTTATCGGAAAATGGTATTAAAACTAAATTCCGTCCTGCTAAAGATATTTCGGAAGCTAATCGCGGACCTTTTGTTGATATAGGCTCCTTTGCTATTTGAACAATAATTGTTTGCCCTTCGGTAAGCACTTGTTGAATTTTCCCGTTTTTATCAATATCAGGTTCAAGTTTAAACATCGACAAAGGATAATTATTTTGCCGAGAATTAAGAGCTATTCTCAAATACTTATTAAGAGATCTGAATTGATGTCCTAAATCAAGATAATGAAGAAAAGCATCTTTTTCGTATCCAACATCAATAAAAGCAGCATTCAGTCCGGGCATTATTTTCTTTACCCTTCCCAAATAAATATCACCAACAGTAAAATTAGTGCTGGTTTTTTCTTTATTTAATTCTACTAAGTTCTTATCTTCTAAAAGTGCAATTACAACTTCCGA
>CAYRJP010000269.1:0-3814 GCA_964424425.1 uncultured Bacteroidales bacterium
CGTCAAATTATAGTTAAAGATGTTATTGCCGATGCATTTTTACAACAAATTTTAACTCGTCCTGCCGAGTATTCGGTAATTGCAACATTGAACCTTAACGGTGATTATATTTCGGATGCACTTGCAGCCATAGTTGGCGGTATAGGTATTGCTCCCGGAGCTAACATTAATTACGTAACCGGAAGTGCAATTTTTGAGGCTACTCACGGAACAGCTCCCAAATATGCAAATCAAGATAAAGTAAATCCGGGTTCGGTAATTCTTTCCGGTGTTCTTATGCTTGAATATATGGGCTGGCAAGAGGCTGCCGATCTTATTGTAAAAGGTATTGAAGATACTATTTTGCAAAAAACCGTAACTTATGACTTTCATAGACAAATGGAAGGTGCTAAATTGCTGAAATGCAGCGAATTTGGAGGTGCTATTGTTAAAAACATGTAACATAACTCACATTTTTGACTTATAGTCAAAAAATTATATCCGAATATCTAAATTATTTCATTTTAGATATTTGAGAAATATTAAACATTCTAACTCATTAAATCAAACATTATGTCATTATTAAAAGAACGGTTAGCACAAAAAATAGAGGAGCATCGTCCACGCACAACAAAATTATTAAAAGAATACGGAGATGTTAAACTTGGAGATGTAACTATTGCTCAGGCACTTGGTGGCGGTAGAGGCGTTAAAATGCTTGTTACCGATGTATCGTATCTCGACCCTATGGAAGGTATTCGCTTTCGCGGATATACAATTCCTGAAGTTTTAGCTAAATTGCCTAAAATAAAAGGCAAAGAGTATCCTTGCGTTGAGTCGTTTTGGTGGTTACTTATGACAGGAGATATTCCCACACAAGAGGAAGCTCGTGCTGTAAGAGAAGAATTTAATACTAAAAAAATTATTCCTCAGTATGTGATTGACTTATTACGCAGATTGCCTCGCGATATGCATCCAATGACAATGTTTTCATCGGCAGTATTGGCAATGCAACGCGAATCGGAATTTGCTCGGGCTTATAAAGAGGGAGTAAGTAAACTTGATTATTGGAGTTATATGTATAACGATGCTGTGCAAATTATGGCTAAGCTACCATCTATTGCAGCATATATATACAGAATGAAATATCGTAACGATACTTTGATTGCTCCCGATTATTCACTTGATATTGGTGGTAACTTTGCTCATATGATGGGTATTCCTGCTCCTTATGATGATATTGCAAGATTATATTTTATTCTTCACTCTGACCACGAATCGGGTAATGCTTCAGCTCATACAACACATCTTGTAGCTTCTACTTTGTCGGATGCTTATTATTCACTGTCGGCAGGACTTAATGCTTTGGCAGGTCCTTTGCATGGTTTGGCTAATCAAGAAGTTTTACGCTGGTTACATGGAGTAATTGAAAAACTTGATGGTGTAGAACCTACCGAAGAGATTATGAAAAAATTTGTTTGGGATACACTTAACAGCGGGCAAGTTATTCCCGGATTCGGACATGCTGTTCTTCGTAAAACAGACCCGAGATACTATGCTCAACGTGAATTTTGCTTAAAGCATCTTCCCGATGACCCGATTTTTAAATATGTAAATATGCTTTATAATGTTGTTCCTGATATTTTACGTGAACAGGGAAAAGCAAAAAATCCGTGGCCTAATGTTGATGCTCAATCGGGAGTTATTCAGTGGCACTATGGCGTTAAAGAGTATGATTTTTATACAGTATTGTTCGGTATAGGAAGAGCAATGGGTGTGCTTACCAACATTGTTTGGGACAGAGCTTTGCTTTATCCGCTTGAACGCCCGAAATCACTTACTACAGCTATGCTCGAAGAGATAGCTAAAAATGCTAAGTAGTAAATATTTTGTTAAACAGAAAAAAACGGCTTTCTTATTATTGGGAAAGCCGTTTTGTTTTTATACATTGCATATAGCATTTATATTTACAAAAACGAAAACTATAGATTATTTTAGTTATTTGTTTTTAATTTTTAATTTGAAACATTATGGCAAAGACAAAACCTTTTGAAAATCATCTTGCTGAATATGAGCAATGGTTTGAAGATAATATTTACGTATATAAAAGTGAATTAGCAGCAATTCATCGGTTTATTCCAAATACCGGGCGTGGTGTTGAAATAGGAGTTGGAAGCGGACTTTTTGCTTCAAAATTGGATATAAAAGAGGGATGTGACCCGTCAAAAAATATGCTTAACCTTGCGGCAGAACGGGGTATTGAAGTTAGTGAAGGAACAGCCGAAAAACTTCCGTATATGAGCGAAAGTTTTGATTTTGCTTTAATGGTAACTACAATTTGTTTTGTTGACGATGTGCATAAATCGCTTGATGAAATCAGAAGAATATTAAAGCCGAAAGGTTTTGTAATTATTGCTTTTGTCGATAAAAACAGTTCGGTAGGAAAAATGTATTTAGAAGAAAAAGATAAAAGTATTTTTTATAAAGATGCCACATTTTTCAGCACCGAAGATGTTTACAACTATCTGTGGGAACACGATTTTGAGATAGCCGGAACATTACAAACTATATTTGGTAATATGAATGAAATTAATAAAGTTCAAGAACCAAAAAAAGAATATGGTGAAGGTAGTTTTGTTGTAGTAAAAGCGGTAAAAAAAGAATAATATTTATACTTTTGCGGCAAATGTAATTATATGAATGCCGTATCAAAAGCAATATCTTCGCGAAACTTCAAATCTTTTTTGTGGCATGCTGCTTTTTTAGCTTTTGCCCAGAATTTTATGGATGTTGATACTGTTATTCCGTCAATGATAATTGATTCGGGAGGTAGTTCGTTGCATGTGGGAATATTAACAGCAATAATGCTTGGTGGTTCAAGTTTTACGCAACTGTTCTTTGCTCCGTATCTTAGTAATAAACCGTATAAAAAGAAGTTTCTGCTTTTGGGTGTTAATATCAGAGTAATTACTCTTTTTGCCCTTGGCGTGATGTTGTTTTATCTTAAAGCACACCAGTCGCATTCGGTATTGTGGCTTATATTTGTTTTTATCACTATGTTTTCGCTCAGTGGAGCTTTTGCTAATATCAGTTATATTGATATTTTCGGCAAATCAATAAACCAAGATAAACGAAAAGTATTTTTCTCGACTAAACAGATTATTGCAGGAATAATTGTATTGTTTTCAGCTTTTTTAGCTCGTCGGACTCTTTCTATGCATGATTATCCCGTAAATTATGCATTTATGTTTTTTATCGGCGGAACTTTGTTGTTTGTTGCTTCGGGAGGTTTTTGGGCTTTAAAGGAAGTAACGCCGTCAGTTTTAAAAATCAATAGTGTTTCTAAATTTTTCAATGTATTAAAACAAGAATTAAAGAGCAATCCTCGCTTGATATATTTTTTGGGATTTATTAATACTCAGGGTATTGCAGTATCTTTTATGCCTTTTATTGTGCTTTACGCAAAAAACTTTTTCAATGTGCAAACAAGCGAAGCAGGACTTTTTCTTGTGTTTAAAATAATTGGTGTAGTGCTTGTGAGTGCTTTTGTGCTGATAACATCCCGTAAGGTTAAATACAATTATATGTTGTATTTCAATACATTTTTGTCGGTATCAATTGCTGTTATCGCAATATTTATAAACGATGCTCATCTGTTTAAGTATATGTTTATTTTCGGGGGAGTTATCTATTCACTTTACAGCATTACTATGAACGGAGTTTTGCTTGAAGTATCAGGACACGAAAACAGAGCCTTGTATGCAGGATTTGCCGGTGCGGGAAATATTTTACCCGCTGTTTTTCCGCTTGTAGCAGGATGGATTATTGATACTTT
>CAYRJP010000270.1:0-3787 GCA_964424425.1 uncultured Bacteroidales bacterium
TTAAAGGCAAGACGGTTATGTACTTAACAAAAGAGAAAAAACAAGAATTTTTTGAGAAATTCGGTAAATCAGCTACCGATACAGGTTCAACAGAAGGACAAATTGCATTGTTCAGTTACCGTATCGCTCATTTGACCGAGCATCTTAAAAAGAACAAAAAGGATTTCAGCACTCAAAGAGCGTTGTTGAAATTAGTAGGTAAAAGAAGAAGTTTGCTGGACTATCTTAAAAGAAAAGATATTGAAAGATATCGTGCTGTTATTAAAGCTTTAAATCTAAGAAGATAATTAATAATAAATAAGCAAATTCAGATATTAAATAAAAAAGGACTGTTTTTTAACAGTCCTTTTTTATTTAATATATTTAAAGATACATTGGCAGCAATGGTTGTTAAAAATAGTTGTAGTTTTTTATTGCATAGTTTAAGTTAAAACTTCTTTTAGATATATAATAATTTGATATATTTGTATTTATTGTCTTAAACGAATTTTTAATACACAATACAACTATTACCTATGTCTGATTATAAATTTATAATAATATTCGGGCTTTTATTAATATCGGGACTTTCATCGGTAGCTCAAAGACCGGAAGATAACTATCAGTATGTAAAAAGCCTTGACCCGAAGATGAGCAGAAAAATCAGAGCCAATGAAATAATGATTGACGATGAGGAAAAATATGTTTTTGTAAATTATGAAAATCGTCCCACTTTTATAATTGTTTACAGTATGAAAGATTTTGAGCCGATAGCATCATTCAGATTGTCGAACTGGGTTGAATTTACAGGAGCTTATATCGATTATGAATTAAATCAATTATATATAAAATATAGTCGATATTCAAGTGATTATTACCGCCTTGATATTAATACAGGGCAAAAAGATATTATAAATTGTGAACTTACACCCGGCGGTTGTCCGATTGTAGAACCGACAAAATCGGTTAAATCGGCTTTTTCGGCAAGCGAATATTATTATATTACTATAAATAAACGTAATTCGCGAGATGTAAGAGTGTATCAACTAAAAAAATAAAAAATTATGATTGATATTATTAATAATAAGCCCGATTTTTATAATCAGGCTACTGTGATATTTTTGTTTGAAGGTGAAAATAATTTACCCGATTTTATTAACGAAAAGGAGTATGTTAAAAACCAAATAGAACAGAAAAAACAGGTTATTCCGGTTTTTCATAAAACATTCAGCTATATAGTAATTATAAAAAAAGATGCCGATAGCGAACAATGTCGAAAAAAAGGAAGCGAACTTTATAAAACAGTTAATTCAAATAAACAACAAGAAATATCAATAGATGCTTCAAATATTTTAAAGCAGCAAGTTTTATCATTTGTTGAGGGATTAACTTTGTCAGGATATCGTTTCGACAAATATCTGTCCGATGAAAAAAAAGAGGAGAAAAAAAATTATCTTGAAAAAACAGATGTTTTTCATCCTGAAACAAATACTTCGGATATTGACGTTTTAAACAATATTATAAAAGCTGTTTTTTGGGTAAGAGATGCAGTAAATGAGCCTGTAAATTACATGAATGCAACAAAATTTGCCAACAAAGTGCAGGAAATAGGTAAACAGGTAAATTTAAATGTTGAAGTATTCGACAAAAAAAAGATAGAATCGTTGCGAATGGGTGGACTGTTAGCTGTAAACAAAGGAAGTATCGACCCGCCGACATTTACAATATGTGAGTGGAAACCTGAAAATGCAAAAAACAGTAAGCCTTATATACTTGTAGGTAAAGGTGTAATGTATGATACCGGCGGATTAAGTTTAAAACCTACATCCGGAAGTATGGATTTTATGAAAAGCGATATGGCGGGAGCAGCTGCCGTTGCAGGAACATTATATGCTCTTGCTCTTGCGCAACAGCCTGTATGGGTAATTGGTATAATGCCCGCAACCGACAACCGTCCCGATGGCAACGCTTACACTCCGGGTGATATTATAAAAATGTATAACGGCTTATCTGTTGAGGTGTTGAATACCGATGCAGAAGGAAGACTTATACTTGCCGATGCATTAAGTTATGCCGACAGATACAATCCTGAGCTGGTAATTGATATGGCTACTTTAACAGGAAGTGCAATAATGGCAATAGGTAAATACGCATCGGTATTTATGGGAAATGCCAACGATAATTATTTTAATAAACTTGAAAATGCAGGGAATAATACTAACGAACGATTGGTAAGGTTTCCGTTTTGGGATGAATATGCAGAGTCGTTAAAATCAAATATTGCCGATTTAAAAAATATTGGTGAGAGATATGGTGGAGCAATATCTGCAGGTAAGTTTTTAGAAAACTTTACAAAATCACCTTATATTCATATTGATATTGCAGGACCGGCTTTTGTTGACGCTGATGATGCATATATAGTAAAAGGCGGCACGGGATTTGGAGTAAGATTACTGACAGAATTTTTCAAAAATATTTCAAATACAGAACATAAAAGTTAATTTTGTAGTTTTTACGGTCATATATAAGTTGAAAGCTCTTAAAGTAAAAAGTTAAACTTTACGAACATTCAACTTTATAAACTTTTAACTAACAATTATAACAGATGAAAAAGATAGTAGTAGGAATAACACAAGGCGATATAAACGGTATAAGTTACGAGGTTATTATTAAATCTCTTCAAGATAACCGAATATTTGATTTTTGTTCTGTTGTTGTTTACGGTTCGCCCAAAGTTGCGGCTTATCATCGTAAAGCATTAAATATCACAAATTTCAGTTTTAATACAATTCAAACGGTAAGTGAAATAAATCCTAAAAAAGCTAACCTTATAAATGTTCTTGATGACAATATCCGTGTAGAACTTGGTAAATCTACGCCTATGGCAGGTGAAGCAGCCGTAATATCATTAGAACGTGCAGTAACCGACCTTAAAGACGGAAATATTGATGTTTTGGTGACTGCACCGCTTAATCGTGAAAATACACAAGGAAATAAATTAAACTTTACAGGGCATACTAAATATTTGATGGAAAAGTTTAATACATCTGAGGCTATGATACTTATGACCAGCGAACTTATGAAAGTCGGTGTAGTTTCGGGACATGTTCCTTTAAGTGAAGTAGGACAGTTTATTACTGAGGAAAATATTATGAAAAAGTTGAGGCTTCTTCATAAAACATTAACAGAGGATTTTGCTGTTCGCAGTCCTAAAATAGCTGTTTTGGGTTTAAATCCGCATGCCGGCGATAGTGGCATAATAGGCAAAGAAGAAATAGATACTATTATACCTACAATAGAAAAAGCTAACAAAGAAGGAATTCTTGCTTTAGGTCCGTTCTCTGCTGACGGATTTTTCGGCTCCGACAATTTTACAAAATTTGATGCTATTCTTGCAATGTATCACGACCAAGGAATAGCTCCGTTTAAAGCTCTTAACTTTGATACAGGAGTTAATTATACTGCCGGATTACCGGTAATAAGAACAACGCCTGACCATGGAACAGCTTACGAAATAGCAGGATACGGAAAAGCTTCGTCAAACTCTTTCCGCCAAGCTATTTATATGGCTTGCGATATTTATAACAACAGACAGCAATATGCTGAGCTTACAGCCAACCAATTACCAAGTTATGATATCTCAGAATAATTATTTTTTTTCGGATTTGTTCATAATGATTATTATTAATTTTTGGAGAAACTCTTAATTTATTAGGAGATGTTGTAAGGTTTTGTTAATTCTAAGAGACTGTTTAGAACAGTAGTCATTTCGAACGAGAGAGAGAAATCATTTAGCAAACAGCAGTAT
>CAYRJP010000271.1:0-3778 GCA_964424425.1 uncultured Bacteroidales bacterium
TTAGGATTAAGACTTGTAATAATAGAATTATTTTAATACAAATTAAAATTTATTTATAAAAAAACTCATCGTAAAAATTAAACTTTACGATGAGTGTAATTTCTAAAAAGTCAAGATTTCGCTATATCTGTAAAATTACAGAAAACTAAAACAGTGATGTTCAGTAAGTTAATAGAACAAGACTTTGGCTTTATTTGTAATTTATATTTTATTCCGTGATTTATATACAAATATTAAGTAAGCATAGCACCGCAAACATTAATAACCTGTCCGCTAACGTATGACGACATTTCCGAACCTAAAAATACTGTAACATCGGCAACTTCTTCGGGTTGTCCGCCACGTTTCAAAGGAATATCTTTAAGCCAACCTTCTTTTTCGGCTTCGGGCAGTTGAGCTGTCATTTCGGTTTCGATAAATCCGGGAGCTATGGCATTGCAACGGATATTGCGAGAACCCAATTCGCGAGCTATTGACTTTGTAAATCCGATAATTCCCGCTTTTGAAGCAGAGTAGTTTGCTTGTCCTGCATTTCCGCGAACACCTACCACTGAGCTCATATTAATAATTGACCCGAAACGTTGTTTAAGCATATATTTTTGAACGGCTTTTGTTAAGTTAAATACCGATTTAAGATTTACTTTCAAAACTAAATCCCATTGGTCTTCAGTCATTCTCATAAGTAATCCGTCGCGTGTAATACCGGCATTGTTAACCAAAATATCAACTTTTCCGAAATCTTTTACCACTTGGTCAACAAATTCTTGTGAAGCAGCAAAATCGCTTGCATCCGATGCATAAGCCTTTGCTTTTACTCCGTAAGATTTCAACTCTTTTTCAACGGCTTTGGCATTATCGTCAATTGTTAAGTCAGAAAATGCAACATCAGCACCGTGTTGTGCATATTTAATGGCAATTTTTTTTCCTATTCCGCGTGAAGCTCCGGTAATAATCGCAACTTTTCCTTCAAGAAGTTTCATAATTCTAAAATTTTGTGAATGATTAATTTTTATTTACGCAAATATAAAACTATTGAGTGAAAAGTAAAAAGTAAATAGTTGAATGGTGTTGAAAATTGAAAATTAAATAATTATCATTACATAATCGTAAAATCATCGGCATCTAAATGCACGGGAAACTTTTCTTTAAATTGTTTTAGTTCATTTAATGAAACTGAAAAAGTTACGATGTTTTCTAAATTTTCGTGTAACGATGTTATTATATTACCTTTAAAATCAACAATTACAGAATCGCCGCTGTATTGTAAATCATTACCGTCAATTCCTGTTCTGTTTACGCCAACAACATAGCATTGATTTTCAATGGCTCGGGCTTTTAGCAGAGTTTCCCATACTTTACGGCGGGGTTTAGGCCAATTTGCAACATAAATAAGCATATCGTAGTTGTCGTAGTTACGACTCCATACAGGGAAACGTAAGTCGTAGCAAACAAGAGGTCGTATTTTCCATCCTTTTATTTCAAAAAGTATATTTTTGGAGCCGGCACTGAATTTATTGTTTTCCTGTCCCATTCTAAACAGGTGCCGTTTGTCGTAATACACTGTTTTTCCGTCGGGGTAAGCTACAATAAATCGATTGTAATATTTACTGTTTTCAACAACGGTAATGCTACCTGTTAATACAAAATTGTATTTTGTTGCCTGTTTTTTCATCCATTCAACGGTGTAGCCGTCAAATGGTTCGGCTGTTTTTTCAACATTCATCGAAAAGCCCGTGTTAAACATTTCGGGCAAAATCATTATATCGGTATTGCTGTTTTTTTCGAAAAAATATTCAAATTTTTTCAAATTGATATCTCGATTTTCCCAAGCCAAATCAGCTTGAATAAAAGATATTGTAAGATTGTCCATTTTAATTTATATTTATTAACGGTAGATACCGCTTCTGTTTAGTGCATTTTGATATTTTTTTGCATTTTTATTGTGTTGTTTTAGTGTTTTTGCAAAAATATTGTATCCCGAAAAATCGTCTTTAGCACAAAAATAGAGATAATCGGTGTTTTTATGATTTAATACCGCATCAATACTTGATATTGTGGGAATACAAATAGGTCCGGGTGGCAAACCTTTATTTTTATATGTGTTGTAAGGGCTGTCAAATTTCACATCTTCAATAAGTACTCGCTTTTTTTCAAAATCTTTTAGTGCAAATTTTACTGTCGGGCAGGCTTGCAATCGCATTCCTTTGTTTAATCTGTTCAGGTAAACACTTGCTATTATGGGTTTTTCTTTATTGTAAATGGTTTCTTCTTCAACAATTGATGCTAAAATAGTAACCTGCTCAGGTGTCATATTTATTTTATCGGCTTTTTTCAATCGCGATTTATTCCAAAATCGTTTGTATTCGGCATACATTCTGTCAAAAAACTTATCAACATTTGTTGTCCAATATACTTCATAGGTATTTGGAATAAACAATGTCATGGCTGTTTCGGTGTTTTTACCGTATTTTTTCAGATAATTATCATCGTAAAGTTTTTTTACTAAATCAACTGAGTCGAGTTCCAATTGTTTGGCAATAATTCCTGCAAATCGTTCTTTGGTTCTTACCTTGTTAAAAACAAGTTTTACAGGTTCTTGTTTTCCGCTTCGCAACAGGTTTACAAATTTATTGTTGCTCATATTAGGCTCTATTTTATATCTGCCTGGCTTTATATAATCGGGATATTTCTTTTTTTCGGCAACCCATTCAAACGATTTTTTGTTTTTTACAAGATTATTGTCATAGATGATTTTTTTCACATCATTGTAATCGGAACCGGTAGGAATATAAATATACACAGCGTTTTTTGCTCCGATATTTACATTTGCTTCTTTTACTCCGGCATAAAATTTATATACCGTTAATCCGCCGAAAATTATGATAGAGATAATAATTAATATAAATAGTTTTTTTAAAGGCGACTGTTTTTTATTACTCTTTCCCATTGATTTGAAATTTTATTTTAAGTTTTCAAAAATCATAAAAACAAACGAATATTTTAAATAATTTTTGATAAATTTATTTTATCTGATTATAATTTAATTTTCATTTGCCAGCCGGAACATCCTATTTGCCATTTCACACTTTCAATCTTGTATCCTCCAAAGGCGGACAAGTTTTTTGCTATAATCATGCTCGTGTGTGTTAAATAAACTTATCATAGATGTTTCACTTAATTATAACTTTCGCAATAAATCAAAAGCATCTATTTTAAATTTAGAAAAAGCAAACCATTTTTTTCCTAAATCTTTAAAACTGGCTCCAAAATGATAAACATCTTTATTGTCAATTATCAAAAATCTATCGTGAGCAGAATTAAATTGCTTTATTTTAATGGTATTATATTGAGAATTATATTTAGATAAGTCTAATTTTAATTGATTACTTATTTTTTTTGTATAAATAACAATATCTGCTGTTTTATTTTTCTTAAAGAGAGTTAAAACTGTTTCATCAATATAATTATCAATTAAAACGATTGTTTTATTTGCACTTTTAATCAGTTTAGAAACAAATTCATAAGCATCAAATATTTGACCGTCATAAAAAATACCTTGTTGTGGTTTAATACTTTTATTTTCTATTGCTTCAAATATAAGAGTAAACTTTTTATCATTTTCAAGCAATTTCTGCTCGATTTTTTCAAATTTTTGAAAAATGGATGCATTATTAAATAAAAATCTTCGCATTTCAATAAAAGCTTCCATTATTTTAATACTTACATCAATTGCTGTTTTACTGTGTAAAACAGCAGACAACATTGCAACTCCTTGCTC
>CAYRJP010000272.1:0-3774 GCA_964424425.1 uncultured Bacteroidales bacterium
TTAAACGATGCACGTAATACATGTTTATGTACATACTCTTCATGTAAAGGTTGACCTTCTTCTTTTTGAGGTCCTATAATACCGTTTTCAACCATATAGGCACATACGTAATAATCACCTGTAAGTTGCAAACTGAACTCAATATCTAAATTAATTGATATTTTTGTAGAGTCTGTTGATACCGATTTATTCATTTTAATATTGGCAACAGTTGTTTTTTTAAGTTCTTTGAAAATAGCAGTTCCCCAACTATTTTCATCGGTTACACTATCCCTAACCAAAGCATTTACAGCTCCTCCCGGATATTTACTACCGTTCATTTTTTCATCTAACTCATTACCTATATCAGTTCTGTAATCATTTTCATATTCATCACTTGGTTCGGCAAAACCTCCGGCGTGAATTGAAATAGGTTGAAATATTTCACCGTAAACACTATGCAATTCATCTATTTTACGGTGAGCATTAGGACAATTTATACATTTCCATCCTGTAAATTCAAAAAGCACTATAGTATGAACAGTATCACCGGTAGGTTTCACATCGGGAATTTCGGTATAAGGTCCTTCTATTTCATCGCAAGCACTAAACAGAAAAGTAAGTGCCGCTATTCCAAATAATATTTTTTTAATCATAATTGTAATCCTCCTAAATTAGAATGTGCTGGTAATAGAAACGTTAAATCCGTAAGCGGCAGGCACTTGTCGGCATACACCTCCTACACATAATATACCTTTGCGTTGTTTTCCGAAGCTTACTTGTATTCTGCTCGACCCTTTTGAGTATCCCATTGATGCTTGGAAAAAGTGATTACGTTTCATATCCATTTCGTGAACATATTTTAATGTATTTTTTGCAATATCGTCATCAGAACTTACAAAATCAAATTGGTCTGATAGAGCAAAAAACCAGTTTGGTGAAATAGAATATTCAAGAATAAGCATTGCCCAGTTACCGTAATCTTGTTTAATCTTCACTGTTTCTCCGGTTGGAGTTACATAATCTACTGTTTTGGTAAACAAAGCTTCTGCTTCAACTCTAATGGAATGTCTGGGTTTTATTCTGTATGTCATATCAATAACACCTACATTGGCATTTACCATTCCATCGTGTGCTTGTCCATGACCTTGCAAAGCCAATATATTATAATTAACATGTTGATACGATATATTACCTTTTAACTTTTTAGTATATTTTTTTTGAATAGTAATATTAAAATCGGTTGAAAACAAACTGTCGCTCATGCTCAAAAATTTAGCATTATATCCGTCGGTTCCGGGCATACTGATAGGTGTTTTATCATCTAACGGAGTTTTTTTAATGTCGTAAATAGTTGAGAAATTAACACTTAACATAGTTCCGTATTTACCGCCAATGGTAGAATTTCTTTTAAATTTATAAAATAATTCTCCTTGAAACCCTGCTTCGCCGTTTACTTGTGTAGAATAAGGATACATTGCCGCAAAAGCATACGAATGGTTTTTTGTAATAGCAGGTAAATAATTTATTGATAAATTATTCAACTGTGCATTACGCTCCGACCTGAAACTCATATTATCAACCCATTTGTATTGAAACATGATACCTAAACCATGACGTGAATAAGATGAATTTACAAGTAATGCACTACCGTGTTTGTAAATGTATTTATTGTCGGCACTGGGGTCTTGTCCTTTATGAGCATATTCGGCATTAATAGTAAAATTTTTAAAAGAATAATTAATACGCCCTGCTCCTGCTCCTACATTTTCGGGTAAAATAAAGAACGGATCTTCATCAGGTTGATATTTACTTACAAAACTTCCGCCTAATGATATTCTACTGTTTGCATCAGCTAATAAAGGAATAAACTCATTAAGATTAAAATCACCGTCAACACCGCGAACAATTCCTTTACCAACATCCCAGTAAATTCGTTGATGCCCGATAATTCCTGTAATTGTAACACCTTTAACGGGTTTAAATTTTACTCTGGCACCGTCAACAGAATTGTCATACCCAAGATCTCTGTCTTCGTAAGTTCTAAAAACTAATCCATTACCGAATTGCTCGTAAAAATTACCTGCTGTAATTTCAAACAATTCTCCGTTGTAGGTAGCATATCTGTAACCAATACCAAATCCGTCGTATGGTTTGTCGTAACCCAACATTGTATTTAAATACCCTTCGAAACGCACTCCGGCAGAAAATTTACCGTAGTTATAAATAATATTCATATATGAATTTGACAATAATTTTTCGCGAACAGTATCTGCTCCTATTGTTGTATCAGGGATATATGATTGTGCGTCTAATTTAAAATTACCCGTAACACTCCCCTTTGTCGGGTCAAACTGTGCATAAGTTGCACTTATTCCTAACCCGAAAACAAATAAAATCAATAATAATTTTTGCATAAAACCCTATTTAAGACTTTCTCCGTTAGCTAATTTTTTTATTAACTCATAAAGTTCAACTTCATCACCATCGGTATAAGAAGTATGTTGAAATACTACTTTTCCATTGCCGTCAATTAAAAAAGTGTGAGGCACATTTGGCACATTCATAGCTCTTTTAAAATCTCCGTTGGGGTCGATATAAACTTCGTATTCCCAGCCTTTGCCGTTTACAAACGGAGCAACACGTGTCATGGTTCTTGAATCGTCAATAGAAATGGCGATAACTTTCACACCTGTTTCATCAACCCAATCGGGATACAATTCTGCAATATTCGATAGTTCACGCACACACGGTTTACACCAAGTAGCCCAAAAGTTAATAACCATTGGTTTACCGTCATTTGAAAATGTTGATGTGTTAATTGTTTTTCCGTCGATGGTTTTTATATCAACAGAAGCAATTTTTTGATTACCAAGTTGTCCGAAACTAACCATTGTAATCATTAAAAATAGTGATGTAATAAATAGATTTCTCATTTTTAATTATTTTTAATTATTTATTTTTGACAAAAATATAATATTTTAACTTATTTACTAATGTTACAAATCATGTTTTAAAGTAATTTATACAAGACAAATACTACACATTATTTTTTTTATACAAGACAAAACCAAGACATCAATCGAACATAACACTCTTATATAACTGAAATTCAACTGATATTATTTTACAATAAAGGGTTAGTAATATTTTCATTATACTTTTTATTAATGAATTTACAATCCCATATTTTTTTTAATCTTTACAAACAAATTACACTTAGCTATAATATATGGAGTTGATAACTTTACTTTTGGTTGCGTTGGGGCTGGCAATGGATAGCGTGACAGTTTCAATATCTTACGGACTTTTAATTGATAAATTTTCTTATAAAATTGCATTCAGGATAGCTTTTTTTATGGGACTGTTTCAAGCTATAATGCCTGTTATAGGTTGGTTTTTAGGTAGTTCATTTAAAGTTTATATTGAATCTGTCGATCACTGGATAGCTTTTTTTATTCTTCTTTTCCTTGGCGGAAGAATGATCTACGAAGAACTATCGCCAAATAACGATTTTAAATGTTTTGACCCTTATAGTTATAAAACTCTTACGGGATTGGCTGTTGCTACAAGTATTGATGCTATGGCTGTGGGTATAACTTTTGGTATGATTAGTTTTTCGCTGATAACATCGGTTACGGTAATAGGAATTGTATCGTTTGTTTTATCGTATTTAGCTGTTTATTTGGCAAACAGATTTAAGAAAAAAATAAAATTCCCGTTTGAACTTGCAGGCGGTATTATTTTAATAATTATCGGAATTAAAATTTTAATAGAGCATTTGAGTTGAAAGTT
>CAYRJP010000273.1:0-3763 GCA_964424425.1 uncultured Bacteroidales bacterium
ATCATTGTATCATTACATCATTAAAAAATAATTCTTTTTTTAGCTTTTTAGTTGTAAATTGTAAACGATAAATTTGAGAATTGAAAAAATGGCATTTATATCACAAGAAAAGATATTCAGTAAACGTTGGTTTACTTCGTGGATAATAATAATACTTGGGGCTTTTATTACTGCATCGGGCTTTGTATTATTTATCAACCCGTATAATTTTGTTCCCGGTGGAGTTTACGGAATTAGTATAGTTGTTCATTATTTGACACAAGGATTATTTGAAATATGGCCGTCGGGCATACCGGTGGGGGTGTTCGGATTAGTTTTGTTTTTGCCGTTAACCGTAGTTGCAAAGATAATATTAGGACCTCGTTTTGGTATAAAAACTATTGTGGGATTTATTCTTACATCTGTATTTATGGATTTTCTTACTTCGGTAATTGGAGACACCGACCCATTAAATCTTAATGATGATTTATTGTTGGCAAGTATTTTCGGAGGAGTTTTTATTGGTGCCGGCTTGGGTCTTATTTTAAAATCAAAAGCTACATCAGGAGGGTCGGATATTATTGCCATGATAATTTCAAAAATCACAAAATGGCAACTTAGTCATCTGATAATTTATGTTGATACAACAATTGTGCTGTTTGGTTTAATAGTTTTTAAAGATTGGAGAATTCCCATGTATTCATGGTTGATAATATTTGTTTCAGGCAAAGCTATGGATATAGTTGTAGCAGGAATAAGTTATGAGAAAGCTTTAATAATAATTTCGGATAAACATAACGAAATACGTGATAAGATTATAAATGATTTAAACAGAAGTGGAACTTTTTTGACAGGAGAGGGAATGTATAAAAATGAACACCAAAAAATAATTTATACAGTTGTAAACAGACGTGAACTTTCAATTCTTGAAGATTTTATTAACAGAATAGATCCCAATGCCACAGTTACAGTAATTGATGCAAAAGAAATTATGGGAGAGGGTGTTAAATCTATTGCAGAATAGATTTACTTACCACTGTTTTCAATCCAAAAAATAATTTGTGTTTTGATATTCTCAAGTCTGATTAAATAGTAAACTGACCATATTATCAGCCAAGCAGAAACACCTGTTAGCAGATAAATAAACGGAAATTGTAAAATGTTGGATTTTTGTGATACAAACATCAGAAAGAAAATAGCAAAAAGCATTCCGATAGTTTGATATATAATAGCACCTTTAAAACTCATTTCAATAATTCCCGTAAGAAAATTCCAACCTTTTAATTTGTCTTTAAATATTATTTTTTCATTTTCTGAAAAATTAACAGTCAAATGCTGGGACATACCTAAATTAATATCTATACTATGTTCATTTTCAGAATATTTGTATCCGTATTTTTTGAGTTTTGTCTTAATAATTTCTTGCATGGTTTTTTTAAAATTTACATTAAAAATCATGGTGCAAGTATATTACACCATGATTTCTATTGGAGTATGTACTATTCCATCTCTTTCCACTCACAAACTTCAATATATGAATTGTCTTTATTTAGATATTTTGTAAACATTAATATAACGTTGTCTTTGCTTTGTAGTTCTGTTGCTTCGTAATGTCCGTTTTTGTCTTTATATTCAACAACAAAATCACCATTATCGGCAAAGGCAGCCTGTATAAATCCGTCAACACAACCAAGAGTAATGAAATTATTTTCATCATTAATATTATCAAATGATGATTCAATAAAATCCTCATCAGGATTAATTTTGTTTGTTCCGTCTGCCATTTCTACTACAAAAGCATTGTTGATAGCTTCTCCTGCATCTTCCATAGTTTCAGCCATATCTTTGCTGAGTTCTTCCATGTTTTCATTCATATTATCAACAGCTTCTTTCATGTCTTTGGCACTAACTTCACCACCGGTCATCTTTTCAATCATTTTATATGCGGCAGCCTCTTTTTCTTTGTCCGACATTTTATCTAAATCTTCAATGTTGTAACCTCCCATAAGATTTTGGGTTAATTTTTTTGCAGCGATTCCCGTAAATGAGGTAATTGCAATAAGAACAGCCAAAATAATCATAAGTATTTTACTGCCTTGTTCTTTGGCTTTAAGAGTTTCAACCAAAGCGTGATACGTCATGTATAATCCCCAAACTGATACGGCAATATTAACCAATGCTCCAAGATACAGATTTACTCCATCGAAAAAACCTAAAAAGCTACTAATGACACTTACTACCATAAGTGATACAACAACTCTTACATTAGCCTCGTAGTCGGTATTTCCGCTAAGAATAGCAGATAGGATAAGCATTATTACTCCGCCGATAAAAAGACCTAAAAATGCTCCTAATATCGACCCGAAGAGAGCCATAATGCCAAAGCCGCCTCCAAGCCATGCAGGACCGGCAGCAAAACGTAAGTGTAAAAAACTCCATAGCAGAGCAAAAATTCCCATTACAACTCCGTAAATCAGAGCTTTAATAATAGGCTCACCAAAACCACCCGATGTGGGCATATTTGCAAAATACTCTTTTGGGTTTAACAAAGCAGCTTTTGAGTCGTCAATGAATTTCTTAAAATCGAATCCTTGTTTTTGATTATCTAAATTTTCCATAGTTGTAATTATTTTTTTGTTGTTGTGCTAAATTAGAAAAAAATGAACAATTATGTTTAGTTTACTTTATTTTTTATAATATTTTTTTATTAGTTCATTATATTTTCGTGTAATTTATTGATAATTAAAGAAATAAATACGAAAACCACAAACCCTGTTTAACTATTTGTGATTCAATAAATTAGTGTATGTGTGGCTAAAAATCTAACGAAATATTGTTTATAACATATTTTAATTAAAGTAAAAAATATTTGGTTTATAATATAAACTACTTTATATTTGTAATAAATTTTAATTCAGATTTATTATGGAAAACAAAGAATTGTCACCCGAAGAGAGTTTTGAGATAATAACAAATGTTATTACTCAGGCTCGCAACAGGTTTGAGGAAAACGGTTTTGTTTATGTTTTCTGGGGAGCATTAATTGCCATTGCGGCAATAGGTCAGTTTTTGCTTTTGCAAAAAGAACTTTATGAAATTAATTGGTATCCTTATCTTTTAATGCCTGTGGGTTCGGTTATTACCGGAATTTATTATTCAAAAAAGCGAAAAGCCGGTTTTAAAAATCAGGTTTCGCGGATTGTTTCAGTCAGTTGGATTACAATTTCTGCAAATCTTCTGATTTTGGGGGCTGTTTTTGCAATGCAGTTAAAGCAAAATTTGATTCCTGTTTTATTAATACTTTTGTCTGTGGGGATATTGGTTTCAGCGGGTACTTTTAAAAGTAAATTGCTTTACTATTCGGGAATTGTAGTTAATATCTCGGCTTTTGTCTGTTTCTATCTCGATTGGATTTATCACTCTTTGCTGATGGGAGTTGTTGCAATAGTTGCCATGTTAATTCCCGGGATTATATTGGTAATTCAAAATAAAAAAGATAAAAATGTTTAAGAAACTTAACCCAATATTACATTCCGAACTTCGTTTGGCTGTTGTATCGTTTTTGGTAACTAACGGAAAATCCGATTTTAACGAATTGAAAAAAGTTACCAATGCTACTTCGGGTAATATAAGTGTACAACTTAAAAAACTTGAAGATGCAGGTTATATTATCATTATAAAGGGTTTTAAAAACAATTATCAGCATACTTCAATTGAAATTACCAAAAAAGGAATTGATGCTTTTGAAGAGTATGTAAATGCTATTAAAGAATATTTAAAATAA
>CAYRJP010000274.1:0-3738 GCA_964424425.1 uncultured Bacteroidales bacterium
ACAAGAGTAATAGAGTGTCCTGTGTTGTAGAGTGTTTCGGCAATTTTTGCCACACGTCTGTCGGTTACCAAATCGTTTGTTACGGCAATTATAATATGCATGATAGTTATAAACGATATTTTTATGTTTTTATTCCTTACGGAATGCTATAATACGAAAAAAACCTTACATTTCTGTAAGGTTTTTTTGGAATCGTAAAAGGTCTTTATTGTAATATAATTGACTTAAGCCAATTTTACATTAACTGCATTTAATCCTTTTCTTCCTTCTTGAAGATCGAAAGTTACTTCATCATCTTCGTTGATTTCGTCAATTAAACCAGATACGTGTACGAAATACTCTTTGTCTGATTCTTGGTCTTTAATGAAACCAAAACCTTTGGTGTCATTAAAAAATTTTACTGTTCCTTTGTTCATTATTATAAATTATTAAATTTTGATTTCACAAAGGTAAGGCAATATTTTGTATTTCCTAATTTAATTAAAAATAAAAATGTTAAAAAAAAGTTTTTTGTTTATCAGATTATTGTTTAATAATGCGTTTTGATATTTTATTATCTCCTGATGATATTACAACCATATATATACCTTTTGGGATTTCCGAAATATTTATAGTAGCATAATTGCTTGTAATTTCAGTTGTTTTAATTAATTGACCCGATAAAGTATATATACTTACAGATTCTTTTTCTGATACATTTGATATGATAATATTTATTTTATCAGTTGCCGGGTTAGGACCTATTGCAATACCATTTTCTTTAAAAAAAGAAACCGAAACAGGATCGAAAGTTTCAGATTCTCCGTTATAATCTGTTTGAGTTAAACGGTAGTATGATGTTTTGTTAATGGGATGTTTATCTGAATAAGTATAGTTAATAGTATTATTGGAATTACCGCTTCCTTTAATAGTAGCAATTGTATTATAATTAATACCGTCAGCAGAACGTTCAATTGTAAAATAATCATTGTTTTCTTCAGAAGCGGTTTGCCAGTAAAGAGTTATGAAATTGTTTTCTACTGTTGCTTTAAAATAGGTTAATTTAATAGGCAAAGTGCCTGAACCTGTCGGAGGATTTCCGGTATAATTTCCTGTTGTTATTGCCCCATCGTTGGTTATAGAACCATTGTTTGTTAAAGTTCCGTTTACTGTTAATTCACCACCATTATCTATATCAATAGATGAATTGTTACCATTATAAAAATCACCTTCAACTTTCACTTTTCCACCATTATTAATTTTAACACCTGACCATGAAGAATTATTAACATCGCCGGTAACAACCAATTCACCGTCAATATTAATATTTCCTGCCCAGTTGTTATTTAAATCACCATCAATATATAAAACACCGTCAGAGTTTATATTAATATCAGAAGCTGTTGAAGATAATAGTTCGGCAGTAATTATTAAAGAATCAATATTAGAATTGCTATCTTCTCCAATATTTAATGTGCTTCCGGTTTCTACACTAATATCAGAATTACTGGAAATTATAGAATGAATATTTATAGTTTGAAGAAACGATAATGTTTTATCGGGAGCACTACCTGTATTCCAATTAGAATTATTTGTCCAAGCACCATTATTTATAGATGTTTGGGCTACTAATATACATGATATAGTAGAAAATAAGATTGTTACCAATAATTTCATTTGTTTGTGCTTTTGTAAATATTTGATATTCAGTTCGTTGCGTTGAATAAAGTAATAATTCTTATAAATAGATTAATTATTTTGACTTATTACAAATATATAAGAATTAAGATAAAATGATAATCTTTTTTGATAAAATGTTAAATATAGGATGTTAATATTTTTATGTATTAATCAGTATTTGAAAGTTAAGATTTTAAAAAGCTCTAAGGTCTTATATTTTTACATTTGATAAAAAACTTAAACCCAAACTATGCAATAGAAAACAAAAATAGTTTTCTATTGTATAGCGATAAAGAACTACATCTATTTTGGACAATAACCAAAATGATGTATTTCTAAATCGGGGTTAACCCTTACTAAATGCCGTAAGTTCGTTATTTCACAACTACTACTGCATAAGTCGGGTTAAAATATCTGTAAATTTTCAGGTGTGATGAATAATAATAGATTGATAATTGTTCTGAAAAATAAATATGGTAGGTTTAGTTTAGATAAATGGTAAAGATTATTTTACTGCAAAAAACAAACTGTAACATAAGGTATTCTATTGTTTATATTGTAATGAAGAATATATTTTTAAAATTTAATAAATTTCTATAAATTTACAGATAACAAACAAATTTGGAGGAACTTAAAATGAAAAAAAATTATTTTATATTTTTAGTTATAGTTTTATTAATACCTTTTTCATCTTGTAATAAAGATGAAAATAATGCTTCAAATCCTGAAAATACAGTTGCAAAAAAAATAGTATTGTTATCTCCAAACGGAGGAGAATCGTTGAATGCAGGAACATCATATGATATAAAATGGACTTATGAAGGAAATATAGGTGAGGTTAATATAAAGTTGTATAAAAATGGACAGTTAAATAGTTTAAATGTTATTGTTTTGGCAGGGAATTCAGGAGCAGGGTCTTATACATGGAGCATACCGGAAACACAAGAGGCAGGAGATGATTATCAAATAAGGATTTATGATAATTCAGATAATTCTGTTTTTGCAAATTCAAATAATAATTTTAGTATTATTAAATCACAAGCAGATATTGATGGAAGTGCTTGGGGGCTTATTAATAGTGATAGCCCTTGGGATAAAAGAGGTTATTTTACCGCTTTAATTTTTAAAGATAAAATTTGGATATTACCCGGAGAAAAAAATGATAATCCGGAATATGCTAATGATATTTGGTATTCTTCTGATGGTTCAAATTGGGTTCAAGCAATTTCAAGTGCTCCGTTTGCTCCTCGTGATGCATATTCTGCAGTTGTATTTAATGATAAAATGTGGGTTTTTGGTGGTTGTTATTCTGATAATAGTTTTAAAAAATATAATGATGTTTGGTCATCTAGCGATGGTGTGACATGGACACAAGTTACTTCGGCAGCTCCATGGGATGCTCGCTATGGTCATGCTAGTGTTGTATTTAATGATAAAATGTGGATTATTGCTAAAGATGCATGGTCATCAAGTGATGGAGTAACATGGACACAAGAATCATCTTCAACAGGAAGTTCAACATATAAGTATCATTCTTGTGTTGTATTTGATAATAAAATATATAAAATATGCGGATATGATAATAAAAAAGATGTTTGGTATTCAACCGATGGAAAGGTTTGGGTACAAGCAACATCTAATCCGGGTTGGAGTGGTAGAGATGGACAAAGAAGTATTGTTGCCGGAAATAAAATCTGGACATTAGGTGGTTCCGGTAAAAATGATGTTTGGTATTCAGAAGATGGTATTACATGGATTCAAGCAACAGGTAATGCCGGTTGGTCGGGAAGACAATTTTTTGGATGTATATATTTTAATAATAAAATATGGGTATTGGGAGGTGATGATTATGGATTAGGTAAAAATGATATATGGTCAACACTTTAATTTTAGTGTTATTTTATAATAAAAAATCCCTGAAAGCTAATGCTTTCAGGGATTTTTTTACTTGGCGGAGAATGAGGGATTCGAACCCCCGGTACCTTGCGGTACAACGGTTTTCAAGACCGCCGCATTCGACCACTCTGCCAATTCTCCAGCGGCAAAAGTAGATAAAATTTTATTATCTGCAATAGATTT
>CAYRJP010000275.1:0-3723 GCA_964424425.1 uncultured Bacteroidales bacterium
ACCTTGTTGTCCTTTAAAACCTGCCGGAGCTGCATAAAATCCTTTTTCATTATCACTTTCTTTAAAAACCACCTGATTGTCTTGATAACTTAAAACCACCGATGCTCCCGATACAGGTGACATTATTGTATCGCTGTTGTCAAGATTAATTTTTGATAACCTTACATACTGAACAGTATCGGCATCAGTTAATGTTCCATCAACAACCAAACGTTCAAAGTCGGTTGTATATCCCATGTCAATAACTTCGGTGCACGATACCGAAACAAAAACAGTACCCAAAACAAACAACTGTATAAAAATTGTTGTCAAATTGTATGTTTTTAATTTCTGATAAAATTTTGTGTCTAATTTGTTCATTTTTAATTAAAATTTAAAATTGTAAGTTATCGAAGGTATTACCGAAAACAGATATGTCATTTCGGCATTTGTTTTATTCGGATTATTTTTGTCTTGAACAAAATTTATAACCCAAGCATTATGTCGTGCATAAGCATTATACACCGAAAAATTCCATTCGCCATACCATTTGCGTTTGCCTCTGAGTTTTGTTTTAATGTTTACACTTAAATCGAGCCGGTGATAATCGGGCATTCGGTAGGCATTGCGGTCGGAATATACCGAAAGAACCGTATTGTCAATGGAAAATCTACCTGATGGCACTGTAAGCGGTGCTCCTGTGGCATACACCCAAGTAGCCGAAAAACTCACTCTTCCGTTGAGCATATAATTTAAAACTATACTTACATCATTGGGCTTATCGTAAGGTGCATTGTAAACAATGCCTCTGTTTATTTCCGCAATTTTTCGCTGAGTTTTTGATAATGTGTAACTTATCCAACCGCTTAATTTATCAAAATCAAATCGTACCATAAACTCTGCACCATACGACCACGACTCTCCTATTCTAAATTCCTTTTCGAGATATTTATTAAATAAAAGTTCGGCATGGTCTTTAAAATCAATGGTATTATTCATTTTTTTGTAATATGTCTCTACCGAAGCTTCTATTTTGCTGAAATAAAAATTACGGAAATATCCTACAGCTATTTGGTCGGCAATCTGTGGTTTTACATTTTTATTTGCCGAAAACCAAATATCAAGTGGAAAACCGCCTGCCGAATTTGATGCTATTTGCACATACTGGTTTGTTCGTGAATAACTTGCTTTTATTGACGATATACTGTCGAATTTGTAGATTAACCCCAATCGCGGTTCTAAGCCAAAGTATGTATTAAATATTTTTCCTTTTCCGTAATAAGTTCCAACGGTATCTATCAATTCATAGTTATCGTTGTAACTGTATGATGTTCCCGGTCCTATATTTTGAAATAATGAAAATCGCAATCCGTATTTCAATGTGAGCTTATCTGTAATATTTTGTATATTAGAAATATATACACCCGATTCAATTGATGAGTTTTGTTCTAATTCAAATTCCGAAAACATCTCATCCGAACCTATCGGAGTAATTAGTCCCGGATTAAATTTATGATACACCGATGATAAACCGAATTTTAATTTGTTTTTTTTATTTATCAATACGGTATTATCAATTTTTACGCCGTAATCTTGAATTTTCGATGTCCATAAAAAACCTCTGTCATCGGATATTGTTGCCGATGTTTTGTAATTGTATTTGGTATAAATTGCCGATATTTTCGAAACTGCATTTTCATTGTATGAATGCACCCACGACAAAGTAGCCGTAGTATTCCCGAAACCGAATTCGGCACTTTTTTGGTAAAACTTATCCCAACCTAAGTATCCGTTAAGTTGAATTACGTTTTTGTTATCAATACGATGCTTTACTTTTCCGTTTAAATCGTAAAAATACAAGCCTACACCGTCGAGTTCGGGTTTGTTTTTTGCAAATAGCGGTATAAAAATATCGGCATACGACCGCCTGCCGGCTAATAGGAATGATGTTTTTTCACTAAAAACAGGACCTTCAACCGTAAATCTGCTCGAGATGGTTCCTATGCCTCCTTTTGCGTGAATTTTATCGGTATTACCACCATCGATATTAACTTTCAATACCGACGATAATCGTCCGCCGTAAGCTGCGGGAATATCTCCTTTGTAAAGAGAGATATCTTTAACTGCATCGTTGTTAAAAACAGAGAAAAATCCCATTAAGTGCGATGCATTATAAACGGGTGCATCGTCTAACAGAATAAGATTTTGGTCGTAATTTCCACCGCGAACGCTAAACCCCGAACCTCCTTCGGAAGTTGCTTGAACTCCGGGTAAAAGCTGAATTGCCTTTATTACGTCAACTTCGCCCATAAGAGCTGGAATTTGTTTTATCTGCTTCATTTTAAGCTTTTCAACGCTCATTGTAGTACGAGTAATATTTGCATTTTTTCGTTCGGCATTTACAATTACATCTTCTATCTTTTTTGATTCAATTGTTAATTTAAACACTTTGTAAACATCGGAAGATACTGATATTTGCTGCGATAACTTTTTATACCCTATAAATGAAACTTCAACAGTATATTCACCTTGCGGAATTTTGAGTCTGAATTCGCCTGTTGCATCGGTAGCTGTACCTATTTTAAGTTCTTTTATGTAAACAACAGCTCCTATTAATTCCTCTTTTGTGTTAATATCAATTACTTTACCTTTAATTAAAAACTTTCCCGATGTGTTTTCTGTTGCCTTTACCGATGAAGAAAGAGAAACTGTAATTAGTAATATTATGAAAATAAAAGTTGTTCGCATATCAATATTATTTTTTATTCAGGAGTTAATTTTTTTCAATTTTTCTCAAAATTTTATCTGTATAAATATAAAACATACCAAGTAAGTATAAATATTGGTTAAATACATTATTTACACAATAACCTGCTAATTAGGTATAATTAAAAAATTGCTTTATCATATTTTTATTATTGGTTTTAAATGCAAAATACGGTTCCGATTTTTTTAACAATCGTTTTTTAATAAATTTTTTTAATAGTGATGTTATAACTATCTGAAAGGTTGTGATTTTTGTTTTTTCTTTTTCAAAATAACTATTCAAAGTATCGTTTCTAAAATGCAGAATATCTTCAAGTTCATTGCCGTCGGTATAATACCCACAATGAAAGTTTTTTTCGGCGAAAGCCTTAACTGGAAAATCAAGTTTGCCCAAACCGTAAATTTCAAATGATTTTTCAAGAAAATCTTTATAAATAATCCGGCATTTTTCGCCTCCGCTAAGGTTAAAAATCTTTTTGTTAAGTTGTGGTTTATAATCTATTGCATTAACAAAAGCACGTGCCGTATCTTCGGGTGTTGCTATTTCAAGAAAAGTTTCAAGAGGCTGATGAAACATCAGTTTTGATATTTTATGTCCACCCATTATTGCACATAATCTGAATATACTCCAATTTAAGTTACTACTTGTAATAATATTTTCCGCCTCAATTTTAGTAACTGCATACTCATCGCCCTTACTCGGATTTAGCGGGTCGTTTATTGTAATATTCGGATTACTGAGTCTGTCGCCGTAAACCGAAATTGATGAGCTGTATAAAAAGAAAGTATCGGGTGAATTTTGTTCCAACTGCTTAACAATATTTTTTGTGCCCTGTGTATTTATTTCATAAGCAAGTTCAGGCTTTTCGTCAGCAAGCGGTGGAATTATAGCTGCAAGATGTATAACAAAATCTTTGTTTTTCGATATTTTTTTTACATCGTTAATGTTTGAAATATCTCCAAAAACTATTTTTATTT
>CAYRJP010000276.1:0-3723 GCA_964424425.1 uncultured Bacteroidales bacterium
ACCTTGTTGTCCTTTAAAACCTGCCGGAGCTGCATAAAATCCTTTTTCATTATCATTTTCTTTAAAAACCACTTGATTGCCTTGATAACTTAAAACCACCGATGCCCCCGATACCGGAGACATTATCGTATCGCTGTTGTCAAGATTTATTTTAGATAATCTTACATACTGAACCGTATCGGCATCGGTAAGAGTTCCATCAACTACCAAACGCTCAAAATCGGTTGTATATTCCATATCAATAACTTCGGTACACGATACCGAAACAAAAACAGTAGCCAAAACAAACAACCATATAAAGGTTGTTGCCAAATTGTATGTTTTTAATTTCTGATAAAATTTTGTGTCTAATTTGTTCATTTTTAATTAAAATTTAAAATTGTAAGTTATCGAAGGTATTACCGAAAACAGATATGTCATTTCGGCATTTGTTTTATTGGGATTATTCTTGTCAGGAACAAAATTTATAACCCAAGCGTTATGGCGTGCATATGCGTTATATACCGAAAAATTCCATTCGCCGTACCATTTGCGTTTGCCTCTGAGCTTTGTTTTAATATTTACACTTAAATCAAGTCGGTGATAATCGGGCATTCGATAAGCATTGCGGTCGGAATATACCGAAAGAACCGTATTGTCAATGGAAAATCTACCCGATGGCACTGTAAGCGGTGCTCCTGTGGCATATACCCAAGTTGCCGAAAAACTTATTCGTCCGTTGAGCATATAATTCAACACAATGCTTACATCGTTTGGTTTATCGTAAGGAGCATTGTAAACAACACCTTTGTTTATTTTGGCAATTTTTCGTTGAGTTTTTGATAATGTGTAACTAATCCAACCGCTTAATTTATCAAAATCAAATCGTACCATAAACTCTGCACCATACGACCACGACTCTCCTATTCTAAATTCCTTTTCGAGATATTTATTAAATAAAAGTTCGGCATGGTCTTTAAAATCAATGGTATTATTCATTTTTTTGTAATATGTCTCTACCGAAGCTTCTATTTTGTTGAAATAAAAATTACGGAAATATCCCACAGCTATTTGGTCGGCTACTTGCGGTTTTACATTTTTATTTGCCGAAAACCAAATATCAAGCGGAAAACCGCCTGCCGAATTTGATGCTAGTTGCACGTACTGGTTTGTTCGTGAATAACTTGCTTTTACCGATGATATACTGTCGAATTTATAAATTAATCCCACACGCGGTTCAATACCAAAATAGGTATTAAAAATATTTCCTTTTCCGTAATAAGTCCCGACAGTATCAACCAATTCATAATTTTCATCGTAACTGTATGATGTTCCGGGTCCTATATTTTGAAACAATGAAAAACGTAAACCATATTTTAAAGTAAGCTTTTTAGTAATATTCTGAACATTCGAAATATAAATTCCTGACTCTATTGATGAATTTTGTTCTAATTCAAATTTAGAAAACATTTCATCGGAACCTATCGGCGTAATTAGTCCGGGATTGAATTTATGATAAACCGATGATAAACCGAATTTTAATTTATTATTTTTATTTATCAATACGGTATTGTCAATTTTTACTCCGTAATCTTGAATTTTCGATATCCATAAAAAACCTCTGTCGTCGGATATTGTTGTCGATGTTTTGTAATTGTATTTACTGTAAATAGCCGAAATTTTTGAAACTGCGTTTTCATTGTATAAATGTACCCACGACAATGTAGCAGCGGTATTACCAAAACCAAATTCGGCACTTTTCTGATAAAATTTATCCCAACCTGTATATCCGTTTAGTTGAATTACGTTTTTTCCGTTGATACGATGCTTTATTTTTCCGTTTAAATCGTAAAAATATAATCCGACACCGTCAAGTTCGGGTTTGTTTTTTACAAACAGCGGTATAAAAATATCGGCATACGACCGTCTGCCTGCCACTAAAAAAGATGTTTTATCGCTAAAAATAGGTCCTTCAACAGTCAGTCTGCTTGATATTGTTCCGATACCTCCTTTTACGTGAATTTTATCGGTATTTCCTCCGTCGATATTAACCTTCAGCACCGATGATAGTCGTCCACCGTAAGCTGCGGGAATATCTCCTTTGTAAAGAGAGATATCTTTAACTGCATCGTTGTTAAAAACAGAGAAAAATCCCATTAAGTGCGATGCATTATAAACGGGTGCATCGTCTAACAGAATAAGATTTTGGTCGTAATTTCCGCCGCGAACACTAAATCCCGAACCACCTTCGGATGTAGCTTGAACTCCGGGCAGAAGCTGAATAGCTTTTATCACATCAACCTCGCCCATAAGAGCAGGGATTTGTTTTATCTGCTTCATTTTAAGTTTCTCAACACTCATTGTTGTGCGAGTAATATTCTCGTTTTTTCGTTCGGCATTTACTATTACATCCTCAATTTTTTGAGATTCGGTAGTAAGTTTAAATACCTTGAAAACATCGGAAGATACCGACATTTTTTGTGATAATTTTTTATATCCTATAAATGAAACTTCAACAGTATATTCGCCTTGCGGAATTTTGAGTTTGAATTCGCCTGTTGCATCGGTAGCTGTACCTATTTTAAGTTCTTTTATGTAAACAACAGCTCCTATTAATTCCTCTTTTGTGTTAATATCAATTACTTTACCTTTAATTAAAAACTTTCCCGATGTGTTTTCTGTTGCCTTTACCGATGAAGAAAGAGAAACTGTAATTAGTAATATTATGAAAATAAAAGTTGTTCGCATATCAATATTATTTTTTATTCAGGAGTTAATTTTTTTCAATTTTTCTCAAAATTTTATCTGTATAAATATAAAACATACCAAGTAAGTATAAATATTGGTTAAATACATTATTTACACAATAACCTGCTAATTAGGTATAATTAAAAAATTGCTTTATCATATTTTTATTATTGGTTTTAAATGCAAAATACGGTTCCGATTTTTTTAACAATCGTTTTTTAATAAATTTTTTTAATAGTGATGTTATAACTATCTGAAAGGTTGTGATTTTTGTTTTTTCTTTTTCAAAATAACTATTCAAAGTATCGTTTCTAAAATGCAGAATATCTTCAAGTTCATTGCCGTCGGTATAATACCCACAATGAAAGTTTTTTTCGGCGAAAGCCTTAACTGGAAAATCAAGTTTGCCCAAACCGTAAATTTCAAATGATTTTTCAAGAAAATCTTTATAAATAATCCGGCATTTTTCGCCTCCGCTAAGGTTAAAAATCTTTTTGTTAAGTTGTGGTTTATAATCTATTGCATTAACAAAAGCACGTGCCGTATCTTCGGGTGTTGCTATTTCAAGAGAAGTTTCAAGAGGCTGATGAAACATAAGTTTTGATATTTTATGTCCCCCCATTATTGCACATAATCTGAATATACTCCAATTTAAGTTACTGCTTGTAATAATATTTTCAGCTTCAATCTTGGTAATTGCATATTCGTCGCCAATACTTGGATTTAGCAGGTCGTTTACTTTGATATGCGGATTTTTAAGTCTGTCGCCGTAAACTGAAATTGATGAACTGAATAAGAAAAAAGTATCTGGTGAGTTTTGTTCTAGTTGTTTAATGAGTTTTTTAGTCCCTTGAGTGTTTATTTTATAAGCAAGCTCGGGCTTTTCGTCAGCTAAAGGCGGAATAATTGCTGCAAGATGTATAACAAAATCTTTGTTTTTTGATATTTTTTTTACATCGTTAATGTTTGAAATATCTCCAAAAACTATTTTTATTT
>CAYRJP010000277.1:0-3721 GCA_964424425.1 uncultured Bacteroidales bacterium
CGTCCGTTAAGTTGCTTATGTGTTAAATTAAACATCTGATTATATGCATGAATAGTGCTTTTATGTGAACGTTTGAGTATTCTTAAAGCAAAATTGGCATTTTGACCTATCATTTCCTTTATATCATTTACTTCAAACAAGCATAATTCCGACTGAACCAGTGCCGATATGCTATATTGGTAAGTATTACTTTCAAATAACGATGAAAGTCCGATAAGTTGATTATGTCCGAAAATATTTATAATCAAATCTTTATCATCCGATTCCGATTCAATATAAAGTTTAAGGTATCCGCTTTTAATAAAAATAATATGTGTGGCAAATGAACCTTGTTTGGCAATAATCTCTTTCTTGTTGTATTTTATACGAACTCTGTTTTTTGAGATTTCATTAAACTGTTCATCGGTTAAAATTTCAAAACACTTGGCTATTCTTTCAGAATCTTCGGTTTCATTTAAAAAATGTTCTTTCATATCTTTTTAACAATAAAAAAATCTCTGTTTGATAACACAAAAAACTAAATATTTATACTATAAAAATGGTATTTAAATAAAAAATAATTAATATTAACTTTAAATTAACAAAAGTTCAAAATAATACATAAATCTATAAAAAAACAGATATATGTCTATTTTTTTTGTTTACAATATATATTAAAGTGCAAATATATCTATTTAGATGTTCTAACAAAAATTAAATCAGAGCATCTACCTTTGACGGTTATAATAAATTAATATTATTAAACTTTTATTTTTACTAAAATGAAGAATTTTTTTGTCTCATTTGTAGTGTTAATGATTGCATGGATAATGTTAAATTGGACGTTCGATCCGGTAAACATTTTAATTGGAGTGGGATTGTCAATTTTTTTAAGTTTGACATTCTGTTCTAAATGTTCAGTGTTTTCCGAGATTAATCTTACTCCAAAAGCATTTATCTATACATTCATCTACATATTTGTTTTTATTATTGAATTAATAAAAGCAAATATTGACGTAACAAGGAGAGTGTTGTCTCCTAAGTTACCAATTAACCCGGGTATTGTAAAAGTTAAAACCAAGCTTAAGTCAAAAATGGCTCGCTTGATTTTAGCTGACTCTATTACACTTACTCCCGGAACATTTACTCTTCAGGTAGAAGGTGATACATTTTACATTCACTGGATAAATGTGGATGTTGATGATGTGGAAAAAGCTACCGAAGAATTAGTTAGAAAATTTGAAAAATATTTGGAGGTGCTTTATGATTAGTCCTGAATTAATAGTATATGTGGCCATTGGCTTAATGACTGTTGCAATGCTATTGGCTTTAGTAAGATTTATAAAAGGTCCTACTGTGGTTGACCGTGTTGTTGCTTTTGACTCATTAACCTTAACATCGTTGGTGATAATAAGTGTATTGGCAGCTCTCACAAACAGAATGATATATTTTGATGTGGCAATAGTTTACGGGCTGTTGAGTTTTATTGGTGTAATAGTAGTAGCAAAATACATTCAAAGAGGTTTATAATATGGAGACAATAAAATTAATCGGAGCTATATTGCTTTTAATGGGTTCGTTTGCACTTGTGGTATCAGCAATAGGTTTGTTGCGTATGCCTGATGTTTACAACAGAGTTCAAACCGGAACAAAAGCATCAACATTCGGAGCCATATTATCGTTTATGGGAGTTGGTTTGTTGATGATTGATAAATGGGATGAAGGAAATTGGATAGGAAGAGTTATTATTCTTATAATATTTATTCTTTTAACCAATCCTGTATCATCTCATGTTTTAATGAGAGTAGCTTATTTTATGAAAATTCCTTTGTGGAAAGAATCTAAAGTTGATAAGCTGAAGATGGATATTGAAAATAACGTAATAAAGGAGCCGGAAAATGAATAACGAAATTATTTTTACAGGTTTAGCAATAATTATAGGAATTATAGGCATTGTATTAGCACTTGTTGCTATTCATAATAAAAAACTGTCGGTTGCAGTATTGGCTGCCGGAGTTGTTAGTCTGTTTGCTTCTGTATTATTTCTGCTTATGGCAGCACCCGATGTAGCCATGACAGAAGCTGCAATAGGAAGTGGTTTATCTACTTTAATATTTTTCTATGTTCTTAACAAAATAAAGAAATCAAATGCTTAGAAATAGTTTATTAGCTTTAGTAATCTTGTTGTTCGGATATATGTTTTACAATGTATATTCAACGTATGATACAAGAACAGAACTGTCGGGTATTTCCGAACATTATGCAAAAAATGGTGCTCAAGAAGTAGGAGCCGCTAACCTTGTAACTGCAATTGTTGTTACATACAGAGGATTTGATACTCTTGGTGAAGTAACAATTTTATTTTTAACAGCTTCTATTATATCTTTCTTTTTAAAATTAAAAGATGAAGAGCAGGCAAATGAAATTGTTCATCGTGACACTTCGGAGTTACTGGTTACAGCATCACAAGTTCTTATTCCTATAATATTTCTTTTTGGAATTTATGTGTTTATGAACGGACATTTAACACCCGGTGGAGGTTTTCAAGGAGGTGCTATTATTGCAACAGGTGTTGCTCTGATGATTTTGGCAAACCCGAATGTAAAAATCAATTATACTGTAATTCATTGGGTTGAAGGTATCTCGGGAGTTGCGTTTGTGACAATAGGTATTTTCGGAATTATATTGGCAGGAGGATTTTTAGATAACAGAATAATGGGACTCGGTAAATTCGGAACCTTGTTTAGTGCAGGTGCCATTCCAATAATTTACAGCTTTGTAGGTCTTAAAGTTGGTGCCGAAATATCAAATATTCTCAACAAATATCAAAAATCACAAAAAGAGACAGGCAATGCCTAACCGGCTGTTTGTGTAATTATGAATTAAAATAATTTACATATGAATAATATAGATTTAGGACACATCGGACTTTTAATAGGATTCCTGCTTATATTGGTAGGTTTTTGGGGTGTGTTAACTCAAAAAAATATAATTAAAATTATTGTAGGATTTTCAATTCTTAATACCGGTATCAATATTTTAATTGTCAGTTTAGGTTATGTAAAAGGAAAAACAGCACCAATTATAGATGCTGCTGTTGCTCAAGTCGGTAATCACGATGTGTCAAACGCAATTGTTGACCCCGTGCCGCAAGCATTAGTTCTAACTGCCATTGTTATCGGATTCGGTATCACGGCACTTATGTTAGCTTATGCAATGAAATTATTTAATGCGAAAAAGACTTTAGAAATAAATAAATTTAACGATTTAAAATGGTAACACCTATATTTATTGTAGCAATAGCTCTTGGAGTTGGCTTCGCAATTGGAATTCTAAATAAATTGGGAAGAAACTTTACCGGAGGATTAGTTTTGGCTGCAATTGCCGCTATGACTTTCATATCGTATCAGTGGTTTGCGGCATTTCAGTTTGGTAATCAAGTTCCTGAATATATTTACACGGCAGGATTTAAACCACCGTTTTCAATTCAATTGTTAATGGGGCATTACGAAGCGATTATTACACTTATGATTAATGCTATCGGCTTAATCGGCGGTGTTTATATGTTTAACAGTTTAAAAAAACGCGGTTCAAACGCACAAGTGGTTTATCTCATTTTACTTATGGGATTAAATGTGATTGTGATGACTCGCGACCTTTTCAACCTGTTTGTTTTTCTTGAAATTTCCAGCATATCAATTGCCGGACTTATTCTTTTGGAAAAAGGAACCCGTTCAATGGG
>CAYRJP010000278.1:0-3720 GCA_964424425.1 uncultured Bacteroidales bacterium
ATTTAACAGTTTGTGTATTATCAATTACATAAGAATAATATATTTGTAAATCAATCAATTATAAAATAAACCTGTTGTTTTTTTTATTAATGAATGTATATTTTTCAAATAGTTTTATGTGCCGATAATTTATTTATACCAGCCTGCATACATAAGATAATTATTTGCAATTTTTTCAATCATCTCTTTGGTTTGATGCGGTTCAATATCTTTAACTTTTTTAGCGGGAACACCTGCATAAATACTGTTGGGTTCAACAATGGTATTGCTCAAAATCAGAGAATTAGCTGCAATTATTGAGTTTTCACCAATTACAGCATGGTCAAGCACTGTGGCACCTATACCAATTAATACATTGTCTTTAATTTCGGTACCGTGAATTGTTACATTATGTCCGATAGAAACATTATCGCCTATTTTTATCACCGACTTTTGATATAAAGTATGAAGCACCGAACCATCTTGAATATTAACTTTATTGCCTATTTTTATGGAATTTACGTCGCCGCGTAAAACAGCATTAAACCAAATGCTACAATCATCACCGATAACAACATCACCAATAATGGTGGCATTTTCAGCCAAGTAACAATTATTTCCTATTACAGGGGTGAACCCTCTTACCGATTTAATTAAAGCCATAGCATTAAAAGCAATTTTTTCTCTAATGTAAATACAAACATAATAATTTTATATTATGAAGGGTTTTATTTTACAAAAAATTAATATATGTATGTTTTACAATATAATGAGGTATAATCTAACCATTTTTTAACTTACTTTGTTGTGAATTTTATTACAAGCTAATATAATTACTATACAAAATGAGTAAAAAAGCAAATATAGTTGAAAAAGAAGAAGTGGTAATACGCTTTTCGGGTGATTCCGGTGACGGTATGCAGTTAACGGGAACACAGTTCTCAAATACATCGGCATTATTTGGTAATGATGTATCAACATTTCCAGATTATCCGGCAGAAATTAGAGCACCGCAAGGAACAGTAGGCGGTGTTTCAGGTTTTCAGTTGCACTTTGGTCATTCAGAGGTTAATACACCGGGAGATTATGCAGATGTATTAGTAGCAATGAACCCTGCAGCATTAAAAGCTAACTTAAAATGGGTAAAAAGCGGAGGCACCATTATTTACAACGAAGATGCCTTTACCGAAAAAAATCTTACTCGTGCAGGTTATGATTCTGATCCGATAAATCATCATAAACATGATTTTAATTTTATTGCGGCACCTATTACTTCTATGGTAAAAGAGTGTTTAAAAGATTTGGATTTAGACCAAAAAAGTATTTTGAGAACAAAAAATATGTTTGCTCTCGGAATGGTATATTGGTTATTTGATCGTCCTTTAAAATATACCGAGAAATTTCTTGAAGAGAAATTTGCAAAAAAACCTATTGTTGTTCAAGCAAATAAAATGGTTTTACACACAGGATTTAATTTTGCTGAAACTATTGAAGCATTACCTGTTCACTATAAAGTGACACCGGCAAAAATTAAGCCCGGCACTTATCGTAATATAAGTGGAAATACAGCAACAGCGTGGGGGCTTATGGCTGCAGCTGAAAGAGCTAATTTAAAATTATTTTGCGGTTCGTATCCTATTACTCCGGCTACCGAAATTCTTCAGGAATTAGCAAAACGTAAAGATTTGGGAGTTAAAACTTTTCAAGCCGAAGATGAAATTGCAGGTATTGGAACAGCAATAGGAGCTGCTTTTGCAGGTAATTTTGCAGTTACTACAACATCAGGACCGGGTCTTGCATTAAAAACAGAGGCATCAGGTTTGGCAGTTATGACAGAACTTCCTTTGGTTATTGTTGATGTTCAACGTGGAGGTCCTTCAACCGGATTGCCTACAAAAACAGAGCAGGCTGATCTTTCACAAGCTCTTCATGGTAGAAACGGAGAAGCTCCATTAGTTGTTTTGGCGGCAAGCACACCTTCCGATTGTTTCGACTATGCTTTTGAAGCAGGGAAAATAGCATTAGAACATATGACACCGGTAATTTTACTTACCGATGGCTATCTTGCCAATGGAACAGAACCTTGGCGTTTGCCCGATATGAGCAAATTGCCCGAAATTAAGCCTCCGTATGCAGAAGTAAAAGATACTGAATATTTACCATATGAAAGAGACCCTGAATTTTTAGTAAGAAAATGGGCTACACCCGGAATGAAAGGTTTAGAACACAGAATTGGAGGTCTTGAAAAAATGGACAAAACAGGAACAGTATCTTATGTTCCCGAGAACCACGAGGTAATGACTAAATTAAGAGACGAAAAAATAAGACGAATTGCAAATGCAATACCTGAACTTGAAATTATCGGTGATGAAGATGCCGACTTATTGGTTATCGGTTGGGGAGGAACATTTGGTCATATTTATTCGGCTGTTAAAAATATTCGTAAAGAAGGTAAAAAAATAGCCTTTGCACATTTTAATTATATATGGCCCTTGCCAAAAAACACAACCGAACTTTTATCTAAATATAAGAAAAAAGTTGTTTGTGAAATTAATTTAGGGCAGATGGCAGACCATTTAAAAGTTAATGTTCCTAATTTTGAATGTGATAAATTTAATAAAATGCAAGGACAACCGTTTACAGTAGTTGAATTGCAAAATAAGTTTAATGAATTATTGGAGGAATTATAGTTATGGCACAGGTTATTGAAACTAAAAAACTTACGGCAAAAGATTTTAAAAGCGATCAGGAAATAAGATGGTGTCCGGGATGTGGCGATCACGCCATACTTAATTCTATTCAGAAAGCCATGGCTGAACTTAATGTTCCCAAAGAAAAGATAGCTGTAATCTCAGGTATTGGTTGTTCTTCGCGTTTCCCTTATTATATGAATACATACGGTTTTCATAGTATCCATGGACGTGCGGCAGCAATAGCATCAGGAGTAAAAGTTGCAAACCCTGATCTTGAAGTATGGCAAATATCAGGCGACGGTGATGCAATGGCTATCGGTGGAAATCATTTTATCCATGCTATTCGTCGTAATATCGATATGAATATGATTGTGTTTAACAATGAAATATACGGACTTACAAAAGGGCAGTATTCTCCTACTTCTCCACTTGGAGCAATTACCAAAACTTCTCCTTACGGAACTGTTGAGCAACCGTTTCATCCGGGTGAGTTGGTGATTGGAGCACAAGGAAAATTCTTTGCTCGTACAATTGACTATAATGTAAAGTTAACTACAGAAGTTTGTATTAAAGCTGCTAAGCATAAAGGAACATCGGTTGTCGAAATTTTACAAAACTGTGTAATTTATAACGATGGTTGTCATGCAATGCTTACCGATAAAGAGCATAAAGACGACAGAACAATTATATTAAGACATGGTGAACCGATGATTTTTGGAAAAAACAGAGATAAAGGACTTATTCTTGATGTTAAGAATTTGAAGTTAAGAGTAGTTCAATTATGTCCGGGAGGATATACTGAAAAGGATGTTTTGGTGCATGATGCTCATGAAAATAATCCCGGAATTCATACTATGTTGGCAAATATGCGTTATCCTGATTATCCTGTAGCTCTTGGTATTATTAGAGATGTTTCTGCTGTAACTTACGATCAAAATGTTGTAAATCAGATAGAAAAGGTGCAACAAACAGCAAAAAACAAAAATATGACCGATTTGCTTTATAGTGGTAATACTTGGGAAGTTAAATAATTGAAATTTTATAATAT
>CAYRJP010000279.1:0-3696 GCA_964424425.1 uncultured Bacteroidales bacterium
GGTATTGTTCATGCAATAAATCAGTAAAACTCAGTTTTTGTTCAGGTGTTATTTTATGAAAAATAACGAATTTACACGAACTTAGATTGCAAAATATTTTATAACCAAAGAAAATCAAAACATGAACAAAAAAAATATTGAAAAAGAAAAAAAAGAAGACATAAAGAAAAATGAACTTGAAGAATTTAATAATAAAAGAAAACTACAAAATAAAGTTCTAAAAAAAATAGTCGATAATTTAAATAAAACAAAAGAATAACAAATCTAAATTTCAATTATTATGAAACTAAAAATACTTTTAATATCTGTTTTTTTAATTATTGTAAAAATAACCTTTTCACAAATTATATTAACCGAAAATTTTGACTCTGAAAGTTTCCCTCCCTCCGGATGGACTTTTGACGGACACAGTGACAACTGGCGATATTCAATGACAAATTTTGCAGGCGGCAATTTAGGAGAAGCATATTTGAATCGTGACCCTGAATTTAACGGAATAACACGTTTTATATCTCCAAAATTAGATATTTCCGATGTATCGCATTTATCATTGTCTTTTAAATATACACTAAAACGCTTTACCGGTGATTTTTATTACGGAGTAGCTACACGAACAAACAACGGCAGTTGGAATATTATTTGGGAAATTGCAGGAGCAAGCGGTGTTAAAAAAGATATTGATATTGAATTAAGCAACGAATCATCGTTAACCGATTTTCAATTCTGTTTTTATTTTATAGGAGCATCAAATAAACTAAAATATTGGACTGTTGATGATATTGTTCTTTATAAGAAACAAGAACATGATATTGCATCCAAAAGCATTAATACAAACATATATTTTGAACCCGGTGAACAAGTAACTACTACTGCTACTTTCTATAATAATGGACTAAACACCGAATCGTTTGATGTAAAATGCAATATTTATAATACTGATAATACACTTTTGTTTTCTGATATAAAATCTGTTCAAAATCTCGAAGCTAAAAACTATCAACAAGTAAAATTTAAAGGTTACACACTACCAAATAATCCCGATAAGGCATATAAAATTGAAGTAATGCCAACGTTATCAACTGATAATACAACAATTAACGATACTGTTTCAAAATATATTTATACTTATGTAACACATTCACATAAATATATTGTTCTTGAGATGGGAACAGCCACATGGTGTTCAGCCTGTCCTTATGCGGTTGATGCTTGTGACAGCATGGAAAATATAGATTGTAACATTGCCCTTATTGAATACCACACAAACGACGATTACTCAACCGAAGCTACCGAAAAACGCATTCAAGATTATTACTCAATGTATGCTTTCCCAACAACATATTTTGATGGTGTTATTATGCAAGAAGGTGCAGGACCTACAGCTTTTGATATGTATTACAGTAAATATTCCGTAAGAAAAGATATGAAAACCGGCGTAAGTGTTGAAATAATACCCCAACAAACCAAAAGCAGTAAATACAGTGTAAATATAAAACTTACAAAATTAGCTCCTTTCTATAATAAAAATACAGTTCTGCATGTTGCCGTTTTAGAATCGCATATCCCCGAAGAATGGCAAAATAAAGATGAACTTAATGATTTGTGCAGGTTAATATTACCCGATGTTTACGGCGAAAGAATTGATTTAATAAACAATAACGAGTTAACTTTTAAATACAATTTTAATACAAAAGAAGAATGGAATACCGATAATATGGAAATTATTGCTTTTATACAAGACAATAATACTCATGAGATATTAAATGCCGATAAAGCTGATTTTAAAGATGTTGTAGGTGTTAATGAAAATATTGCTTATAATAATATAAAAATTACAAGCTATCCAAATCCTTTCTCAAATTCTGTTACATTAAAAGTTAACTTAGTTAACAATACAAATATTGCAATTGATATTTACGATATAAACGGCAAACACATTCAATGCTTAAATAACAGTATTTTATCAAAAGGTGTTCACAATTTTAATTGGATACCGAAATCACATACTCCCTCAGGAATATATTTTGTTAAAGTAATTTCAGACAATAATATTGTTGTCAAAAAAATAATATTAAGCAAATAATAGTATTAATCTAAAATTTATAATTATGAAAAGATTTCTTACACTAACAGTTTTATTGACAATAGGAATTATTTCTTATGGTCAACTTTTTGAAAAGAATTATGATTTAAGCGGTGATTCCGATGAATGTCGTGCTATGACAATTACTTCTGACGGTAGTTTTATTTTAGCCGGAGCTTCATGGGCAAGCGATGTTGCTTTTTACGATATGTCAATTGCAAAAATTAAAGCAAACGGAGATACGGCATGGACTAAGGCTTACGGCGTTGGTTCTATGAATATTGAAGTTGCATATGGAGTAGTAAACGCATCAGACGGCGGCTATATGCTTATAGGCGGAACTGACGGATTTGTTGATGATGGAGAATCAGACTTTTGGGTAATAAAAACTGATGCAAGCGGAGACTCAGTATGGTCTAAACATTACGGCGGAGTAAAAAGTGAATATGCTCATGCCGGAGCAATAACATCCGATAACGGATATATTTTTGTAGGTGCAACAAACAGCTATGGAGCAGGATTAGACGATATTTATATTGTAAGAGCAAAAGAGAACGGCGATACTCTATGGACAAAAACATACGGAACAAATAAAATGGATTGTGCCTATGGTGTTCAACAGACAAGTGACGGTGGTTTTATTCTTGCCGGGGAAGTTGCAAACGGCGAAGATGCTTATGCATTAAAAATTGATGCAGACGGAAACAAAGTATGGGATTATACTTATGAAGGTGCCGGAACCGATAATTTCTACTCTTGCATTCAATCTTCCGATGGTAAATATGTTATAGTAGGAAGAACTCAAAGCGAAGGTGCAGGCGGACAAGATGTTTTTGTTGTAAAATTAGATACCGACGGAACAGAAATATGGAAAAAAGTTTTTGGCGGTGAAAAAAAGGATGAAGGTTGGTCGGTAGTAGAAGATGCTGACGGTAATTATTTTATTACAGGATATACCGAAAGTTTTACCCACGAAGAAGAAGACTCTGATATGTGGTTACTTAAAATAGATTCCGATGGAAATAAAATTTGGTCTGTTAATTATGGTGGTGTAAAAGACGACGGAGGATATGCAGGAGTAGTTACATCTACAGGTTTTGCCGGTGCCGGATATACATATGTTCAAAATGAAGGAACTAATTTTTATTTAGTGAGCGTTAATAGCAGCGGACTAACCGGTGATGATACTGAAGCTCCAAGTGTACCGCAAAACGTTGCAGCTTCTGCTGTTTCCGGAACTCAAATTGATTTAAGTTGGGATAACTCTACCGATAATGTTGCAGTTGTGGGATATGTTATTCACAGAGGCGGTGAAATTATAGATTCTACTTACTATACAAGTTATCAAGATACAGGATTAACTGTCAATACCGAATATGCATACACAATATCTGCCTATGATGCAGCAGGGAACGAAAGTGCCCAATCAGCATCGGTAAGTGCAACTACTACCACCGATATAACATCAAATACAATTAAGCAACTTAGCATTTACCCTAATCCGCTGACTAATACTGCTGTTATTGAATTTGACAATCCAAATAATGTTGCTTATACTCTTAACATTATAAATACAAACGGACAAATTGTTAAAACAATACAAAATATCACGG
>CAYRJP010000280.1:0-1526 GCA_964424425.1 uncultured Bacteroidales bacterium
TTATTATCAATTGTTAATAAATCCGGCTTTTCTGTTAATTACTTGTTGAAAAAATGTTAGGAAATACAATTGAGTTCAAATATTTTTGTATAAAAAATAAAAAGTAATGTCAATAAATAATCAACAATATAGAGCTTTACGCAGAAAACACAAGCATCAGATTTTATTAAACGATTATGAAGTTGATGCATTGGAGAGATACTGCAAAAAACATAAAATTGTTAATAAGTCAAAAGTTATTCGCGAAGCTCTGTTTACAAAAGTAATGAAAAGCTTTGAAGATGATTATCCTACATTGTTTGATAAAGAAGTATTATCACAACTTGAACGAAAAAGCAATTATTAGTTGAAAGTTCGTAAAGTTGATAGTCTTTTTATTTATTTATTTATACCTAATTCTTTACCTAAAACAACATCATAAAATAAAAACAGTAACCTATTAGCTTTTAATATTTACGGATTATCTTATATTTGTATATTAATCTGTTAATTTTAAGTTATGAACTTTACAACTGTATTTTTAGGTTTTTTCGGCGGACAAGAGATAATTCTTATAGTATTGGTTATTTTAATATTTGTGGGTGGTCGTAAAATTCCCGAACTTATGAAGGGAATAGGAAAAGGAGTTAAAGAATTTAAAAAAGCAAACTCTGACGATGAAAAAAAAGAGTCAAATGATAACTCTGAAATAGAAATTAAATAATATGATTGAATTTAAATTAAAAGATAACGATACCGACCCTTATATTGAACTTAACAAGCTGCTGAAAGCTACTCATGTTTGCGAAAGCGGAGCTATGGCAAATCAATGTATAATTGATGAGATGATTACCGTAAACGGCAAAACAGAAACTCGCAAAAGAGCTAAAATAAGAAAAAACAGTATTGTGAAATTTGAAGATAATATTATAAAAGTGATATAATTTCTTATCGTATTTAATATCAATCTTTAATTAATTCGTCTTTTATCTCTTTACGGACAACCTGTGTCATTCCTTTTACACTGCTCAATTTTAAAATTAAATTATTAAGGTCGTTAGTATTATGGACATATACGTCTATAACTCCCTCAAAAACGCCATCGTGACTTTCGATATTTATCGAACGCATATTAACATTAAGTTCTTTTGAAATAACATTTGTAACATCATTTAAAACACCTATATCGTCAATGCCTTTAAGGAATATTCGTCCTAAAAATGCAAGTATTTTTTGGCTAATCCACTCAACTTTAACAACCTTATTTGCTTCGCTGGAATTAAGTTTTATTGCTTCGGGACAAGATGTTTTATGTATTATCAATTCATCGTCGCACCCTTGATAACCTATAACATCATCACCGGGAATAGGATTGCAACATTCTGCAATTTGATAGTTAGCAGTATCTTCATCAACAATAAGTGGTTTTGATTTATCAAATTTTTCGGCAGCATCAGTTTTTCCTTTATTTTCAATAGCCCAAAACTTCATATATTTACTGAGCGACCTCTTTTTTAAAATCTTTTTTAAAGTTTCTCTGTCAAGTT
>CAYRJP010000280.1:1626-3693 GCA_964424425.1 uncultured Bacteroidales bacterium
TCAAGTTCACCTTCTTCTTGTGATATACCTTTGTATTTCCAATGAGCTGCATATCCGCGTTCTGCTATTTCGTTCATTCGTTCCGATCTTATTTGCACCTCTACCCATTTACCGCCGGGACCCATTACTGTTGAGTGTAAAGCCTCATAACCGTTAGCTTTCGGTTTACTTACCCAGTCGCGTAATCTATCGGTTCGCGGGATATACAGGTCTGTTATTATTGAATAAATAGTCCAACATTGTGTTTTTTCGGGAATACCTTCTTTTGGTTCAAAAATTATTCTTATGGCAAACAAGTCGAATACTTCGTCGTAACTGACATTTTTTGTTTCCATTTTATTCCAAATGGAATAGATACTTTTAGGACGTCCGCTGATTTCAAATTTAAGTTTTTCTTCGTTTAATCGGGTTGTAATGGGTAATGCAAAACGATTTATATAGGTAAGTCTCTTTTTTTCTGTTTCTTTTATTAAACTTTCTATTTTATAATATTCATCGGGATGTTGATATTTAAGACATAAATCTTCGAGTTCAGCTTTAATAGAATGTAAACCGAGTCGGTGAGCAAGTGGTGCATAAATAAAAAGAGTTTCACCGGCAATTTTAAGCTGTTTGTTAGGTGGCATTGAATCAAGAGTTCGCATATTATGCAGTCTGTCGGCAAGTTTTATAAAAATAACACGTAAATCGTCGGTAATTGTCATTAAGATTTTACGAAAGTTTTCTGCTTGCATTTCCGATTGATTATCAAAAACTCCGGATATTTTTGTAAGTCCGTCAACAATGGTTGCTATTTTGTCGCCAAACTGCATTTGAATATCTTCAACGGTAACATCGGTATCTTCAACAACATCGTGCAGTAATGCCGCCGCAATTGATTTTGTCCCCAAACCAATTTCCTGATTTGCAATTTTGGCAACTTCAATAGGATGATAAATATACGGTTCGCCCGAACGTCGTCGCATGTTAGCATGAGCTTCGTAAGCAATTTTAAAAGCTCGCGTAATAATATCGTGCTGCTCAGTTTTAGGTTTTACCTTAGCCTGCTTCAATAAATTATTAAATGCTTTTAATATCTCTTTTTTCTCTTTTGCCGTAAATGCCTTCATATTGCTTTCGCTAATGTTGTCAATATAATTTTACATATTGATTAATAATCAAAGTTAATTATTTTTTTCTTTTTTTTTCGAATATTGCGAAAGCATAAGTCCTGTTATTACAATAGTCATTCCTGCAATTTTATGAAAAGATACGGGTTCGTTTAAAAAATAGTAGGCAAATATTACCGTAAAAACAGGCACACTATTGGTAAATGCGGCTGTTTTACTTGGTCCTAACACTCTAACGCTGTATGTGTTAAATATAAATGCAAGCGATGAAGCAAGTATTGATAATGCTAAAAGAGAATTTAATACTTGTCCTGTAAAAGAGACTTTTGTAATGTCATCGAACCCCAAATAAAAAAACAAAGGAATGAAATAAATTATGCCTATAATATTTTGCCATGTGGCTATACTTACCGAATTATAGTTGTCAACAATTTTTTTTAATGTTAAAAAATAAGCTACTCCGCTAAAAACAGCACCAAACAGCAATAAAATACCGGTTATTGAGATTTTTATTTGAACCGATTTATTTAATACTATCAGTGCTACTCCGACAAAGGATATTATAAGTCCGACAAAATTTAATACTGATAGTTGATTTTTATAAAAAAGTCTTACTCCCAGCGGTGTAAACAGTGGAATAGTTGAAATTATTATTGCGGCAAATGATGCGGAAGTGTTTTTTATTCCGTATCCTTCAAAAATAAAATATATAAAAGGTTGGAAAAATGCCAATAGAATAAAATATTTTAAATCTTGCTTTTTTATTGCTTCAAACTTTCTAAAAATCAAACTAAAAACCAATAAAAACAGAGATGATAATACTAATCGCAATGTTATTATAGAAACAGGAGTAAGATGTTTGAGTAAAATTCCTGTCCAAATAAATGACATCCCCCAAAATGACATTGCCAGAGTTAAAAATATCCACGATTTTATTTTTTCTGATTGCATATTTTTA
>CAYRJP010000281.1:0-3676 GCA_964424425.1 uncultured Bacteroidales bacterium
AATTGATGCTGATTACAGAGGTGAGATAAAAGTTATTTTGGTAAATTTAAGTAACAAAAATTTTACAATAAAATCGGGTGAAAGAATTTGTCAAATGATAATTTCGAAACACGAAACAGTAAATTTGGTAGAAGTTGATGTTCTGTCTGATACCGAGCGAGGTGCAGGTGGTTTCGGGCATACAGGTAAATAGTTTATAATTAAATTATATATAATTTTATGAATTTATTAAAAAGAGCACTGTTTTTTATTTATATAATTTCATCGTTTTATTTTTTACAAAGTTGTAAGTCAACTTCATCTTTGACAAAAAAAAATAGTGATATAGTTTTGGTTTCCGATACACTTTCGGATGAACAAAAATTTAATTTTAAAAATGAGTTTTTTAGAGCCACTCAGGCTTATTTGTTAGGTGATGAAAATCTTGCCGAAAGTCTTTATAATCATTGTTTGAAAATTGACCCTACAAGTGCGGCAACTCACTATCAGTTAGCTTCTTTATATCTTCATAAAAAGGATTTTTCGCTAGCACAACAGCATGCTGAAGATGCGGTAAAATATAATCCCGATAATGTTTGGTATCTGTATTTGGCAGGAAATATTTATGCACAGAATAATGAAATAGATAAAGCGGTTGAAGTTTTTAACCGGCTTATTGATTTAAAACCCGAAGAGTATAATTTTTATTTGAATTTGGCAGATGTTTATATTCAAGCAGCTCAAATTGAAAATGCTATAAAAGTTTATGATAAAATTGAAAAAATATTTGGTATCAGTGAGCCGGTTTCGTTGCAAAAACAGAAGCTTTATATATCATTACATAATAAAAAAGCTGCTTTGGCTGAATTACAAAAATTATCAGCTGCTTTTCCTTCTAATGCCGATTATAAAAGGATGATAGCTGAATTTTATTTACAAAATAAGGAGGTTGACAAAGCTGCGGAAGTTTATAATAATCTTTTAAAAACAGATTCAAATGATGGATATGCACATTTGGGATTAGCCGAATGTTATAGGCAAAAAAAAGATTTTAATAATTCCATTTCGGAATTAAAAATGGCTTTTTCGGCAGATAATGTTCCCAGTGATGTTAAATTTGATATGCTTTTGTCGTTTGTAAAAAATATTACGCCCAACGATAAATATTATAATGTTCTTTTTGATTTGGCACAAATACTTTATTATAAATATCCTACTGATTCGGATATTGCAATTTTATATGCAAATTTTTTGCTTCAAAAAGGTCAATTGGCTTCTGCTAAATCTATTTTATCTGATGTTGTAAAAACCACAAAAGACCGTTATGCTGTATGGGAACAGTTGATATTACTTGATAATGAATTTCACGATTTTCAATCGATGTATAGTCATGCCGATGAGGCGGTTAAGTTATTTCCAAATCAGAGTTTTCTCTATTTTTTTAAGGGATTCGGAGCTTTTCAGTTGAAAAAATACGATGTAGCAGTTGATGCTTTATCGTTTGGAATTAAGTTGATTACCGATAAAGACGATACTTATAGAGATTATCTTACTTTTCTTGGTGAAGCTTATTATCAAACAGGTGATAAGGAAAAAGCTTTTAAAACTTTTGATAAATTGTTGAAAGTTGATCCTGATAATATTATGGTTCTTAATAATTATGCTTATTATTTGTCGTTGGAAAATAAAGATTTGGAAAAAGCTGCAGCAATGTCTAAAAAAACTATTGAAAAAGAACCTGAAAATTCAACATATTTAGATACTTATGCTTGGATATTATATAAGCAAAAAAAATATTCCGAAGCACTGATTTATATTGAAAAAGCAATAATAATCGGAGAAAACATAAGTGATGTTGTATTGGAACATTACGGCGATATTTTATATAAAAACAATAATGTTAGTAAAGCTTTGATTCAGTGGAAAAAAGCTAAAACAAAGGGTGAAGGTAGTGGTAATTTAGATAAAAAAATAAATGATAAGGGTTTTACTGATTAGTATTTTTGCAGGATTATTATTTTTTACAAGTTGTAATCCTTACATTGAATCGTCCGGCACAAGTTCTGTTTCTCAATCAGATATTATTGAGAAAAGCAACAACTATGATTTTTCGAAAAACATTATTGTTAATTTTGAAGGTAAAATAACTTTAACAGAAAAAAGTTATAATATTTCAGGTGTTATTAAATTTAATTCTTTTGATAACTTTCAGCTTATTATTTTATCGAAAACACTTGGTATTCAGGTTGCTAAAATTTATTTTCATAACGATTCAGTTTTATATATTGATAAAATTAATCACTATTATTATAGCGGTTTATTATCTGAATTTAAGTATTTGTCAGGACTTAAAATTTCAGCTGACGATATTTCACATCTTTTGTTAGGTCGCTCATTATCAGATATTTCATTTATAGCTACATCATTTCCTAAATATAAATTTTATAAAAATAATTTTAGAGGAAATTTTGAACTTTATAATTTCGGATATTTGCAAAAACATGAGTTGACTTATAAAAACATTCATCTTACTTTTGAGTATGATAAATACTTTAAAAATAATAATTTACCATCACAATTGACTGTTAATTATGATTTTAATAATAATAAATACAAATTTTATTTAAACTTATATTCAATAATTTTAACAAATTCGGAATTTAAAGCATTTTCTGTTCCGAAAGGTTATAAACAAATTTTGTAGTGTTAATGAAGTATTTTTTTATAAATATAATTTTTATTTTTTTGGCAGGAACGTCATTTTCACAAAGCCGCAGCGAGCTTGAAAAACAACGACGTAACAGCTTAAAACAGATAGAATATACTTCAAAGTTGATTAAAGAAACCGAAAAAAACCGCAAACATTCGTATAATAAACTTTTGTTGTTGAATAAAAATATTTCGATACGTGAAAATTTAATAAAATCAATAAATGATGAATTAAACTATTTGGATGACAATATTTTAATGCATCAAGATTTGATAAATACTCTTGAATCCGATTTACAGCAGATAAAAAAGGAGTATGCACGTTTGATTTATTATTCGTATTTGCATCGTTCAAATTATGATAAATTGATGTTTGTTTTTGCTTCGGATAATATTAATCAGGCATTTAAGCGACTTAAATATTTACAACAATATTCGGAATACAGAGTTGCACAAGCCAAAAAAATAGAAGAAACAAAAAAGGAGTTAGGCGATAAAATTGTTGAATTAGAGATACTTAAAGCCGATAAAAAAGATTTATTGATTCAGCAACAAATTGAGCAGCAAAAACTTTTTGTTGAAAAACAAAAAGGCAGTAAAGAGGTAAAGTTGTTTACTGCAAAGGAAAATGATTTAAAGCTGAAGTTGCGTAAACAGAATAAAATAGCTCAAAAATTACAGAGAGAAATTGAACGAATTATTGAAGAGGAAGCACGTAAAGCTGCTGCAAATAATAAAAATGCTAATGATTATTTTAAACTTACGCCTGAAGAGAGATTGATTGCATCAACATTTTATAAAAATAAAAATCATTTGCCTTGGCCTACCGAAAGGGGTGTTGTTACAGGAAATTTTGGTGTTCAGCCGCATCCTTTTTTAAAAGGTATAAAAATACAAAATAACGGGATTGATATTTCAACAACTCCGGGAGCTGTTGTTCGTGCTATTTTTGATGGAACGGTAACAGGAGTTTTTGCCATTAAAGGAG
>CAYRJP010000282.1:0-3640 GCA_964424425.1 uncultured Bacteroidales bacterium
TTTTTTTTGAATCAATCTTCTTATGACAAAACGACTTTTTAACACCATTTCTTTTGTATTTCACCCTATATTTATGCCTGTGCTAGGAGTAATAATAATTTTACTTTACAGTCATTTGGCACTACTCCCGTTTGCATCAAAAAAGGCAATAATACTGTTAGTTTCAATAATAACAATCTTACTGCCGTTATCATCGGTTTTATTTTTAGTATTACAAAAATCATTAACCGGAATAGTTATTTCCAAAGAAAAAGAAAGAAAATACCCGCTGCTTATAACAACAGGATTCTATTTCTTCGGATATTTTATGCTAAATAAATATTCTGCTCCCTTATTCTTACAACGATATATGTTAGCTGTATTTATTAGTGTTTTGCTGGCTGCCATAATTAATTTAAAATGGAAAATAAGCCTTCATATGATAGGTTTCGGCGGAATATTGGGCTTGCTGTCGATAATCATTTACATGTTTGGGTTACAAAGTAATACTATTATTGTTTTTGCTATTTTAATTTCGGGGCTTACCGGAACAGCAAGACTTTACCTGAATGAACACTCTCCCATGCAAATTTATGCAGGTTTTTTTCTCGGATTTATTACTGTTTCAGGAATATATATATTTTCGTAAAAATTAATTAAAATAAAAAAACCCGATTAAAAAATCGGGTTTTTATTACGTGGTGCCACCAAGAATCGAACTAGGGACACACGGATTTTCAGTCCGTTGCTCTACCAACTGAGCTATGGCACCAGCATTGCTTAAGAGCGATGCAAAAGTAAATAAAAAAGTTTTCTCTCCAAAAAAAAAATAAAATTTTTTTGACTTTTTTTAATCACATCCTTTATGCATCTGTTTATTAGTATTTTATACATCAATTCTTTTTTTTAATATTTTAAAATAAAATCACCCTTTTTATTTTATACATTAAATATTAGTTTTGTTGGTTGTTAATTTTAAAACATAAAAAGTTGGCTAAAAAAAACACCGAAATAGTAAAAACTCCCTTGATGAAGCAATATTACAGCGTCAAGGCACAACATCCCGATGCCATATTGTTATTCAGAGTAGGCGATTTTTATGAAACTTTTTCCGAAGATGCAATTAAAACATCTTCAATACTCGGCATTACCCTCACCAAAAGAGCCAACGGTGCTGCATCATTTGTTGAACTGGCAGGATTCCCGTATCATGCATTAGACACATATTTACCTAAATTAGTGCGTGCAGGACAAAGAGTTGCCATTTGCGAACAGCTCGAAGACCCGAAAATGACAAAAAAAATCGTAAAACGCGGAGTTACCGAACTTGTTACTCCCGGAGTTTCTGTAGGCGACAATATTTTAAATCATAAAGAAAACAATTTTTTGGCTTGTATTTATATCGAAAAAAGTATTGCAGGTATTGCTTTTCTTGACATCTCAACAGGTGAATTTTATACTTCAGAAGGCAGTTTCGATTATGTTGCTAAATTAATGCAAAGCTTTAAACCCAAAGAAGTTCTCTACGAACGAAATAAAAAAGATATTTACATAGAACATTTCGGTCACGGATTTTATAACTATCCGCTCGATGAATGGATATTTACCGATGATGCTGCCAACGACCGTCTTCTTAAACATTTTCAAACACAATCGTTAAAAGGATTCGGCATTTCAACTCTTCGCTACGGAATTATTGCTTCGGGTGCAATTTTACATTATCTCGATATTACTCAACATCATCAAATAAGAAATATTACAAATATAAAACGTATTGCCGAAGATGATTATGTATGGCTCGACAGATTTACAATACGCAATCTCGAAATTTTTCATTCGATGAGCGAAGACGGCAAAACACTTATTGATGTTATGGATTATACCCTGTCACCAATGGGCTCGCGAATGCTTAAACGCTGGTTGTCGTTACCTTTAAAAAACATTAAAGCAATAAATAACAGGCTTGACTCTGTCGATTTTTTTATTAAAAATGAAAATTTAAAATCCGAATTACAAACATATTTAAGTCAAGTAGGCGATTTGGAAAGGCTAATATCAAAAGTTGCTTTGGGCAGAATAAATCCTCGCGAACTGTTAGCTTTAAAAAATTCGTTAGCCCTAATAACTCCCGTTAAAGAATTATGTGGGAAAACTGATAACCAAGGTCTTAAAAATATAGCAGAGCAGCTTAATCCTTGTATTTCAATTGTAGAAAAAATTGACAAAGAACTACATCCCGACCCGCCAAGTCAACTAAATAAAGGTAAAGTAATAGCCGACGGAATAAACGCTGAACTCGATGAGTTAAGAAATATAGCTTTTTCGGGTAAAGATTATTTAGTGCAGTTACAACAACGCGAAATTGAACGAACAGGTATTCCTACACTAAAAATCAGCTTCAACAATGTTTTCGGTTATTATATTGAAGTAAGAAACACTCACAAAGATAAAGTTCCTGAAGAATGGATTCGTAAACAAACTCTTGTGAGTGCCGAAAGATACATTACTGAAGAATTAAAAGATTACGAAAATAAAATTCTTGGTGCCGAAGAAAAAATTCTTACTCTTGAAACAAAACTGTTCAACGAATTGGTATTTGCTGTTTCAGGATTTATTGAGGCTGTTCAATTAAATGCATCTCTACTTTCGCGAATTGACTGTTTGCTGTCATTTGCCACATTAGCCGTAAAAAACAACTACTGCAAACCCAATGTCAACGAAAGTAATATTATAGATATTGCTCAAGGACGACATCCGGTAATTGAAACACAAATGCCCGCAGGCGAAGAATATATTGCCAACAACGTGTTACTCAATCAAATAGACCAACAAATAATAATAATTACCGGACCAAATATGGCAGGTAAATCGGCTCTTTTACGTCAAACAGCTTTAATTGTTTTAATGGCTCAAATTGGTTCTTTTGTTCCCGCTAAAGCAGTAAACATAGGTTATGTCGATAAAATATTTACCCGCGTAGGTGCTTCCGACAATATCTCAATTGGCGAAAGCACATTTATGGTTGAAATGAATGAAGCTGCAAGCATTTTAAATAACATGACAGACCGCAGCCTTATCCTTCTTGATGAACTGGGACGAGGAACCAGCACTTACGACGGAATAAGCATTGCGTGGGCTATTGTAGAATATATTCACGAAAATTCCAATGCTCAGGCAAAAACTCTTTTTGCCACTCATTATCATGAGCTTAACGAAATGCAGAAAACTTTTAAACGTGTAAAAAACTTTAACATTGCCGTAAAAGAAGTTGACAAAAAAATAATATTTTTGCGTAAGCTGGTGCCGGGCGGTAGCGAACACAGTTTTGGTATTCATGTAGCAAAAATGGCAGGAATGCCGAAAAGTATTATAAACCGTGCTGAAAAAATACTTGCCGAACTTGAACAAACACGCCGCAAACAAGATATTAAAGAAGAGGTGAACGAAATTGCAAAACACAGAGAAGGTATGCAATTAAGCTTTTTTCAACTTGATGACCCTGTATTAAAACAAATTCGCGACGAAATAAAAAATCTTGATATAAATAATTTAACTCCTGTTGAAGCTCTTAATAAACTTAACGAAATAAAAAAAATTACAGGGTTGTAATTTTAAACCCGACTTATGCAGTAGGAGTTGTGAAATAGTGAACTTACGGCAT
>CAYRJP010000283.1:0-3630 GCA_964424425.1 uncultured Bacteroidales bacterium
GTATCAGCTTTTTACGGTATTACCGATTATCTTGTAAAAGCAATAAAAGAGGTTAAAAACAATCAAGATAAAATATCTGATTTAACAACGTTTTTAATATCTTTTAAAGAAGAGGTGATAAAAGATAATTTTGACGACAAAACAAGAGCAAAAGACGCATTTACGCAAGTAGAACAACGAATAAAAGAACTTGAAAGATATTTAACGGGCATTTATTACATAGGCGATACTCCCGAGTTTGTCGAGGATGTGATATTAAGCTACGGTGAAAGATTATCATCATTAATATTAACTGCTATTTTGCAAAGTCACGGAATAAATTCCGAAGAGGCTTTGCCCGAAGATATGCCTCTTATTACCGATGGCGAGTTTGGTAATGCAACGGTAAATTATCAAGCATCGTCGGAAGGAGTAAAAAAACGACTCAAAGAGGATAAAGTTTTTGTTGTTCCCGGATTTTACGGAGTATCAAATAAAGGAAAAATTACACTGCTCGGACGTGGTGGCAGTGATTATTCGGCAGCAGCCATTGCCCGTTGTATAAATGCCGAATCGCTTGATGTGTGGAAAGATGTTGACGGATTTATGAGTGCCGACCCCAAACTTGTTGAAAAACCTGTATTAATAAATAAACTTTCATATACCGAAGCCGCCGAATTGTCGTATTTCGGAGCAGGAATATTGCATCCGCGAACGGTAGAGCCGCTACGTAAAGAAAAAATTCCCGTAAGGATACTTAATATTGATACTTTTAACGGAATCATATCTCCCGGAACAATTGTAGGAGAGCATGAAATAATATCAGAAAATATTATTAAAAGTGTTACTTACAGTAACGATTTTGGTATTTTAACACTAAAAGGAGCCGGTGTGGGAATGAAAAAAGGTGTGCTTGCCAAAACAACAGGTGCTCTTGATGCTGCGGGTATTAATATTAAATCGGTAATTACCAGCCAGATAGCAATAAATCTTTTGCTTTCGGTTGACGATTTGAAAAAAGCATATCAAATTATTGAAGAATTACAATTACCTACTGTTACTGAAATTCAACCTGTTGAACATCTTACCACAGTAGCTGCCGTTGGCGAAGGAATACTTGAAAAACCGGGCGTAGCAGGCAGACTATTTACGGCTATCGCCAATAAACAGATAAATGTGAGAATGATTGCTTCGGGAGCTTCGCCTGTATCAACATATTTTGTGGTAAACTCAAAATTTAAAGATGCCGGAATTCAAGCTATTCATTCTGAATTTTTTGATTAAAATATTTAATGGAAATATTAACTTAATATAAAGATTAATCTTTTTGAAAGTTTTTAATTTTAAAAATTTAAATATAAAAAAAGCTCACAAAAAGTGAGCTTTTTTTATTTATTATAATATCCTAATTTTTATCAGGTTTAGGTAATAATACCTTACGCGAAAGTTTAAGTTTTCCGGCTTTATCTACACCAATAAGTTTAACTTCTATTTCGTCACCCTCTTTAAGAACTTCTTCAACTTTTGCCAAGCGTCTCCATTCTATTTCAGATATATGAAGTAAACCGTCTTTTCCCGGAAGTATTTCAACAAAAGCACCAAACGGCACTATTGATTTTACTTTTCCTTTGTAAATTTCGCCAACCTCGGGAACAGCAACAATAGCTTTAATTCGTTGTAGAGCTTTATCAATAGACTCTTTATTTGTGGCAACAACCTCTACCTTACCCATATTATCAACTTCTTCGATAATTATTGTGCTATTGGTAGATGCTTGTATCTCTTGAATAATTTTTCCGCCGGGACCAATCAAAGCTCCGATAGTATCTTTTGGAATAGTAAGAGTAACAACTCTCGGTGCATAATCTTTATAATCTTCACGCGGAGCTTCCAGTGTTTTAAGAATCTCATTCATAATATGAAGACGACCTGCTTTTGCTTGTTCAAGAGCCTGAGCCAATACCTCGTAAGGAAGTCCGTCAACTTTAATATCCATTTGTGTGGCAGTAATTCCGTCAACTGTTCCTGTTACTTTAAAATCCATATCGCCAAGATGGTCTTCGTCGCCGAGAATATCACTTAATACAGCATATTTATCGCCTTTGGTAATAAGTCCCATTGCTATTCCGGTAACAGGTTTTTTAATTTTAAGACCTGCATCCATAAGAGCCAATGTTCCGGCACAAACTGTTGCCATTGATGATGATCCGTTTGATTCTAAAATATCGGAAACAATCCGTATTGAATAAGGATTCTCACTATCATCGGGTAAAATATTTTTAAGTGCACGATGAGCTAAATTTCCGTGCCCTATTTCGCGACGACCAACACCACGTTGCGGACGAGCATCGCCTGTTGAAAACGGCGGAAAATTATAGTGTAACAAAAATTTATCGGTTCCTTGACGCAATACTTCATCAATAAGTTTATTATTGAGTTTTGTTCCTAAAGTAACAGTAGTAAGTGATTGTGTTTCACCTCGTGTGAAAATTGCCGAACCGTGTGCAGAAGGCAAATAATCTACTTCACTCCATATCGGACGAATCTCATCGGTTTTACGACCGTCAAGACGTATTTTTTCGTCTAAAATCATATTACGAACAGCCTCTTTCTGAACATCGTGGTAATATTTGTTTACCAACGACATATTGAGTTCTGCAAGTTCTTCTTCGGAATATTGCGATAAAAATTCTTCTTTTACAGCTTCAAAATCATCAGAACGCTCATGTTTGTTAGGGTTGCATTTCATTGCAACGGCATAAGCCTTATCATATGTTTCTTTCCAAATTTTCTCTTTCAGTTCTTCGTCGTTCGATTCGTGACAATATTCTCTCTTCTGAGTTTTTCCAACCTCTTCGGTCAGTTCCATTTGAGCTTTACAATGAACTTTTATAGTTTCATGAGCCAACTTAATTGCTTCAAGCATTTCAGCTTCCGAAACTTCTTTCATTTCACCCTCTACCATTAAAATATTGTCATAAGTTGCTCCAACCATAATGTCAATATCAGCTTCTTCGAGTTCGCTAAACGACGGGTTTACAACAAAATTACCGTCAATACGTGCTACTCTACATTCTGATATTGGTCCGTGAAACGGTATATCCGAAACTGCTATTGCTGCCGAAGCTGCCAATCCTGCCAATGCATCGGGCATTGTATCTTTATCGGCTGAAATAAGTGTTACATTAACAAATGTTTCTGCATGATAATCATCGGGAAATAAAGGTCTTAATGCTCTGTCGATAAGGCGTGAAACCAAAATTTCAGAATCTGAAGGTCGCCCTTCTCTACGTAAAAAACCTCCGGGGAATCGTCCTGCCGCCGAATAATTTTCTTTGTAATCTACCGAAAGCGGCATAAAATCTACATCTTCTTTTGCCTCTTTTGCCGACACTACTGTTGCCAACAACATGGTGTTACCCATTTTTACTACTACCGAACCATCAGCTTGTTTTGCTAATTTACCGGTTTCAATTGTAATTTTTCTGCCGTCAGGCAATAAAATTTCTTTGTTTACAATATTCATCTTTCTTTGTTTTTCTTACGATTTACTTGTTTCTTTTTTGTAAATCTTATTGTATTTTAATCTTTTTTAACGTGCAAACTTACGTGAATTTTATTTATGATACAAACTTAATGCCGAAAGTATTA
>CAYRJP010000284.1:0-1510 GCA_964424425.1 uncultured Bacteroidales bacterium
CTTAATTATCAGATAATTATTTTTATTAAATAATAATAATCTTAATTTTTCGGGTTAATCTTTTATATTTCTCTTTTTAAATATAAATTTGTGGGTTGTTTAGTTATTAATATAAAAATATAATACTTGTGGAAAATAAAGAGATACAAAACCAAATAAATAAGATTCTTAAAGAACTATCTAAAAACGGAATAGTAGTTGATAAAATAGTAAAAGAATTAAAAAAATTAAGGGAATTATTTAAAACGGAAAAAATGCCGCGAATGGTAAAACTTTTACGTTTAACTTATGAACATATTGAAAATTACGGAAATTTTAATATTGCCATTCCCGAAGACGAAGGAAATGCTTCCGACGAAAAATTATCGGCTGACGAACTTAGAGTTGAGAGTTTATCGTATTTGGTGTCACTTTTTGAAAAACCCACCCAAAAACTCAATGCCGAAGACCTCGACTATTATCTGCATGCCTTTGGTATTTATGACGAAACACATTAAGAAAATTGCAATAATTTCAAGATGTAAATATTTGTCTGCGAAAGCATAATTAAATTACTAATCAGATATTTACACCTTAACTGTTTAAAACTTTAACTTTACTGAAAATTCGTAACTTTTAATTTTGAATATTCAGTATTTTAAATACAATTTTATTACAATCATTTTGTTTTACTTTCGTTAAAACTATGAGTATCTATATTTTTAAGTACGGTGAACAATTATATAAAAAAACTGATAGCCGAAGGCGAACATCAACAACTTGATTTTAAGTTTGAAATAAGTGATGCAAAAAAAATAGCTCGTTCTTTGGTTGCTTTTGCCAATACCGATGGCGGGCATTTGTTGATTGGAATAAAAGACAATGGCGTAATAGCGGGTGTGCGTTCCGAAGAAGAAGTATATATGATTGAAACAGCATCGCATTTATATTGCAAACCCGAAGTAAAATTTAAAACCGAAAACCACATTGTTGAAGGAAAGATTATTGTTGACATTACCGTATTACCAAGCGACAGCAAACCGCATTTTGCACCCGGAAAAGACGACAAACCCACTGCATACGTCAGAGTAAAAGACGAAAATAAAGTTGCAAATAATGTAATAATTAAGGTGTGGAAAAGACAAACAAAAACAGAGGGTGTTTATCTTAAATTTACCGATATAGAGAAAAAAATTCTTACTTTTATGGAGAAATACGGTGAACTGTCTTTTTCAAAGGCTTGCAGAATAGCAAAAGTCAATAAAAACAGAGTTGAAAATATTCTTGCTAATTTTATTTCGGTGGGAATTGTAGAACCTGTATTTTACACTAAAAGAGTAGGTTATCGAATTAAAACTTAAAAAACATTCACTCATAAGCAATGAAGTTATCAATAGTTATTGTTAATTACAATGTGAAATTCTTTTTGGAACAATGCTTACATTCAGTATATAAAGCCGTTTGCAATGTAAGTTCTGAAGTGTTTGTGGTTGACAATAACTCTGTTGACGGTTCGTGTGCAATGGTGCGT
>CAYRJP010000284.1:1610-3617 GCA_964424425.1 uncultured Bacteroidales bacterium
TGAAGTGTTTGTGGTTGACAATAACTCTGTTGACGGTTCGTGTGCAATGGTGCGTGAAAAGTTTCCACAAGTTAATCTTATTGAAAACAGACAAAATGTAGGTTTTTCAAAAGCAAATAATCAAGCAATACGCCTATCGAAAGGAGAATATGTGTTATTGCTCAATCCCGATACGGTTGTAGAAGAAGATACCTTTGAAAAAGTTGTTGATTTTATGGACAGCCACCCTGATGCAGGCGGTTTGGGCGTAAAAATGATTGACGGCAAAGGACGATTTTTACCCGAAAGTAAACGCGGATTACCCACGCCATCGGTTGCTTTTTACAAAATATTCGGATTTTCATCACTGTTTCCACATTCAAAACGTTTTTCAAAATATCATCTCGGCTACCTTAGCAACGATAAAGTTCATGAGATTGAAGTGCTTGCAGGAGCATTTATGCTTATGCGAAAATCTGTTCTCGATAAAACAGGATTGCTCGACGAAGACTATTTTATGTATGGCGAAGACATTGATTTATCGTACAGAATTATAAAAGCAGGATACAAAAACTACTATTTTCCGCATACCACAATTATTCATTACAAAGGAGAAAGTACTAAAAAAGGCAGTATTAATTACGTTAAGGTATTTTACAATGCAATGATAATTTTTGCAGATAAGCATTTCAGTAAAGGCAATGCCCGTGCTTTTTCATTTTTAATAAATCTTGCAATATATTTCAGAGCAATACTTGCAATACTCAGCCGGTTTGTAAAAAAAGCAGCTGTGCCTGCTATTGATATTGCAATATTTTATACGGGATTTATAGTTATTGCCCGTCTGTGGGAAATGTATAAATTTCATATAAAAGGATATTTCCCTGCTGAATATTTTATGTTTGTAATTCCTGCTTACATTATTATTTGGATACTCAATATTTATATTCTCGGCGGATACGATAAGCCTGTAAAGCTGTTTAATATTATACGCGGAATACTATCGGGAACAGGAATTATACTTATTGTTTACGCATTGCTTCCCGAACATTTAAGGTTTTCAAGGGCTATGATTTTAATGGGTGCTGCTTGGGGAGTTATCGGATTGTCTGTTTTTCGAATAACATTGCATTTAAGCGGAATAAATTCATATAGATTTTTCTCGGTAAAAAAGAACAGGCTTGCTATTGTGGGCAACGAAAAAGAAATTAATCGAATAAAACAAATCTTGGAACAATCGGTTCCGAATCTTGAAATAGCAGGTGCAATAAGCCCTGAAACACCAACAGTAAATAATCCTGATATTTTGGGAACTATCAACGAACTTAAAGAGATAATACAAATTAATAAAATAGATGAACTTGTTTTTTGTGCATCCGACATTCCGTCGCAACGCATTATCAAAGAGATGCTAAGGCTTGAAGGCTCCGGAGTGTCATATAAAATTGCTCCGCCCGAAAGTTTATCGATAATAGGCAGTAACTCTATTGATACAGCCGGAGATTTATATACCATAAACTTTAACAATATTACCAAACAAAGCAATTTACGGAAGAAACGCTTGTTCGATATTACCGTTTCTATTTTTCTTATTCCGTTTATTCCGCTATTGGTTGTTTTTATGAAAAACAAAATGAATATTATTAAAAATATCTTTCAAGTTTTACTCGGCATTAAAACATGGGTAGGATTTTGTTATAAAAACGGTGTAAACACTATTAATTTGCCTCGTATAAAGAAAGCTGTTTTGAGTTGGGCTGTTGTTACATCAAATAAAAATATCTCTCCTGAACAAATTGAAAAACTGAATCTTATTTACGCAAAAGATTATCGTCTGTGGAACGATTTTTATGCTTTTATTAAAGGATTTAAAAATATAGGAAATTAATGATATAATGAGTTGAAAAGTTGAAAGTTTATAAAGTAAAAAATTATTATTATAAAAATTACAAAAAAAGCATTGCCGTAAAACCGGCAACGCTTTTTGTTTATCAAAAATATTTATTATTATTCAACAAAAACAAAATC
>CAYRJP010000285.1:0-3597 GCA_964424425.1 uncultured Bacteroidales bacterium
TTTTTTTAATTCAAAAAGATAAACAGATGAAAAAGATTTCATTATTCCTGTTAGGATTTTTATTATCGTTGGCATCTATGGTAAAAGCCGATGAGGGGATGTGGTTACCTATTTTGATAAATCAGAATATGGCAACCATGACAGAAATGGGTTTTAAACTTACTGCCGAAGATATTTACAGTATTAATCAATCGAGCATAAAAGATGCTATCATAGCACTTGATCATGGAAGTTGTACTGCCGAATTGATATCAGGCGAAGGATTATTACTTACAAATCATCATTGTGGTTATGGCGAGATTCAAGCTCATAGTACCGTTGAACACGATTATTTAACAAACGGATTTTGGGCAATGAGTAAAAAAGAAGAGTTGGCAAATCCGGGAAAAACAGCTTCGATGTTAATTAGAGTTGAAGATGTTACCGATAAAATTTTGTCGGCAATTCCTGAAGGAACAAATCAAGCTGAGAGAAATCATATTGTTGACAGTGTAATGACAGTTATTGAAAAAGAAGCTAAAAAAGATACTGATTACGATGCTGTTGTTGAGAGTATGTTTAAAGGTAATAATTATTATCTTTTTGTGTATGAGGTGTTTCGTGATATTCGCTTAGTAGGGACACCACCTGAATCAATAGGAAAATACGGTTCGGATACCGACAACTGGATGTGGCCTCGTCATACAGGTGATTTTAGCATGTTCCGCATATATTGCAGTCCTGATGGAAAACCTGCTGATTATGCTGAGGAAAATGTACCGTTTAAGCCTAAGCACTATCTTCCTATCTCGCTTGACGGTTATGATAAAGGAGATTTTGCTTTTATAATGGGTTATCCGGGACATACAAATCGCTATATGACTTCTTACGAACTTAAGTATGTTATGGATTATGAAAACCCGAACAGAGTGAAAATAAGAGGTCTTAAACAACAAATTTGGAAAGAAGATATGGATAGAGATGCAAAAGTAAGAATTCAATATTCTTCAAAATTTGCTCGTTCTGCCAACTATTGGAAATATTCTCTTGAACAAAATAAAGCACTAAAAAAGAATCATGTGTATGATGAAAAAGTTGCTTTTGAAAAAGAATTTACAAATTGGATTAATCAAAATGCCGATCGCAAAGCAAAATACGGGAATGCTTTGAGTTTGATTAAAGAATCAGTAGATGCAACAACAGCTTCAAAAAGTGCCGATCAATATCTTCTTGAAACTCAAGTAATGGGAGCAGAAATATTTTTGTTTGCCTATAGAGCTTCTCGTTTAATGGCAGCTCTTTCTACTCCTGACAGTACTGATTTGATAAACAAAAATATTGAAAGTTATAAAAAAGCAGCTGATGAGTTTTACAAAGATTATAATGCCGCTACCGATAAAAAAGTTACTGCTGCATTATTAAAATTATATATTGCCAATGTTGATAAGCAATTTTATCCGAGCTACATCAACAATATTATTATGAAAAAATATAAAGGTAATGTAGATAAATTTGTTAACGATTTGTTTGCAAAATCAATTTTTACCGATCAAGCTCGTTTAAATGCATTTTTAGAAAAACCAAGTGCCAAGAAATTGGGTAAAGACCTTGCTTTTTCAAGCGGAGCAAGCATTGTTCAACAATATTTCTCATTCAGAGATAAGGGTAAAGATGCTCGTTTGAAAATGCAAGAAGGAATGCGTTTGTTTGTTGCAGGTATTATGGAAATGAACCCCGACAAACTTTACTATCCCGATGCTAACTCTACAATGAGATTAACTTACGGAACTGTTGGAGATTATTATCCTGCTGATGCTGTTCATTATAATTATTATACAACTCTTAAGGGAGTTATGGAAAAAGAAGATTCTTCTGTTCGTGAATTTAATGTTCCTGTAAAACTTAAAGAAATTTATAAAAATAAAGATTACGGACAATACGGCGACAAAGACGGTACAATGCACGTTTGTTTTACTACAAACAACGATATTACAGGCGGAAACTCAGGAAGTCCTGTGATGAACGATAAAGGACAATTAATAGGTATAGCTTTTGACGGAAACTCTGAAGCTATGAGCGGTGATATTTTATTTGATAACAATTTACAGAAATGTATAAATGTTGATATTCGTTATGTATTGCTTGTAATAGATAAATATGCAGGTGCAACTAACTTAATCGACGAAATGAATATTGTAAAAACAATGCCTAAGCCTGCTCTTCCTGTTGAAGGTGAAAATGTTCCCGAATTGCAAGAAGCAGAATAAATTATAATTAAATCATAAAAACAGAGAGCCGCATTTTTTGCGGCTTTTTGTTTTTATATGTTTTGTTTACCTTTGATTGAAGTATTGTGAGTTATGAGTAAAAAGAAAAAAATAGTATTACACGGACTGAATAGAGATTATATCTTTTACCCTTATTCTACAAAATCATTTATACGGAAAGCATCTAAATTCAGTAAAGTTTACAAAGGCGAAACTTCTGAAGGAAATACTGTTGTTATTAAATTGTTGCCATCGGAATTAGCAAAGATTCCTGAAAATATTGAAACTTTTAAAAATGAAATAAACTGGTGTGGTATGCATCAAAATTTACTGGCTCCATACGAATATCTTTATCAAGATGAAAAACATTACCTTATTTCTGATTTTGTAAAAAATATAAATATAGGATATTACATCAGATATAGATGGAAGTTTTTGCAAAAACGAATAAAATTAGCCATAGAATGCGGCTTACAATTGCTTGATGCTGTTGAAATAATGCACAATAAAGGATATATTCATACCGATATAAAACCTGCAAATGTATTGTTTACATCTAATAAACTAAAAATACCTAATTATAAAAATCCTCATTTTTATTTAATAGATTTCGGTATGGCTCGCAAAGCGGGACAAAAACCTTCGTATGTGAGTAAAAACTCAAAACGACAATTTGTTTTGAGCTACAGTCCTCCCGAAATGGTATTGGGCTTTTATGATTTAACAAGTTTTCATTCCGATTTATACAATATTGCATTTATTATTTACGAGATGATAACAAAAGAACCAGTATATAAAAGTGAAATGTCGGTTAAGGTTATTAATTTACAAACATCGTATCCATTGCCCGAAAAAAAGATTATTCCCAATGATTTAATGCGTATTTTGTCGAAAGCGGCAAATAAATACCATTTTAAAAAACCTCCTGCTTATTATTCACAAGCCGAAGTATATGAAAAAACAAAGTATGCAATATTACAACGGTATCAAACAGCAGCTGAATTTAAAAAAGATTTAATTGAATTTAAAAATAAGTATTTTAAAAATCAAATTAAATAAATTACTTAACATACTGATTATGAAATAATAAAAAGTAATATATTGCTTTGTTTGTTAACTGTTTAAATAAACAGTATTTATAAAAATAAAAAATAATAGTAAAAACGTTTGCAAATAAACAAACTATATGTATTTTTGCAACGCTTTAAAAATAAGCATCGGGGTATAGCACAGTCCGGTTAGTGTACCTGCTTTGGGAGCAGGGGGTCGCAGGTTCGAATCCTGCTACCCCGACAGAACAAGAGAAACTAAAACGGTTTCTCTTTTTTTTGTTATGGAAAAATATTACGTA
>CAYRJP010000286.1:0-3577 GCA_964424425.1 uncultured Bacteroidales bacterium
AATAAATCTTTTGCTTTAAGATTTAAAAAGGGGGCTGCATGAATCGAAATTTAATATCTTTTATTTTTTCTTTTTTTATTTCAATTTGTGCTTATTCACAAATTGAAGATAGTATAAGTATTGTAAAACTGAATATTAAAAATGCATCTGACAGCATCCAAAAAGCTGAATTATATTTAAAATTATCTTCATATTATTCAAGAAACAATGCTAAACTTGCCGAACAATACATTTCTATAAGTAAAAATATCTGTATAAATAATAATTACAAATTGGGAACAGCTTTAGCTGATATTAAACTTGCAGGTTTATATATTGATATTGCACCCGATTATGCATATGAACTTGTTAATAATGCAAAAAAAATAATTGTAGAAGAAAAAGATACTGCTTCGTTGATGAATATTTATAATACTATCGGCAAAATTATGATTATTCAAAAAGATTATGATGCTGCAATTGATTATTATAACAAAACAAGATTACTATCCGAAAAATATAAAAATCCTAGAATTTATGTATTATCTCTAAATAATTTGGCAACATGTTACGCTTATAAAAAAGAGTATAAAAAAGCACAAAAAGAATATTGGGAAACATTAGAGATATGTTCTCCGCAAAATAAATATACTCTATCGAATATTTATGGAAATATAGGACAAATTCATGAAATATTAAACAAGTACGATAGCGTTATTTATTATTACAGTAAAGCCGAAAGATTAAAAAAAGAGATTCAAGATATTAAAGGTCTTGCAAAATTATATTACAATTACAGTTTATATTATCAGGTTACTAATAAAATTGATAGTGCTGAATATTACGCACGCAAATCATTGTATCTTGCTGAAAAACAAGGTTGTGTAGAAATCAAATATTTGATTTATATTGAAATGAGCAATATTTTCATGCAAAAACAAAATTTTGATTCCATCATGAAATATTACATGCTGGATAAAAGTCTCAGCGATTCTATTGCTCAGTTAGACAAAAAAAGAACAATAGATTTGTTAATGATAAAAACTAAACTTGAAAATAATATTGAAATTTCAGAATTAAAAAACAAACAGCTTAATAATCAGCTGATTATAACAGTAATAATATTTGCTTTTATAATAATTATTGCTCTGTTTATAATAATTATTAACTCTCTTAGAAAAAATAAATTAATGCTTGAAAAAAAACATATCGAAGAAGTATTATTATTAAGAAACAGAGAAATAACCGCTCATCTGCTTAACCTCGGAAGTAAAAATAAACTGGTGGAATCTTTGATTACAAAGTTAAATAAAGATATGCTATCTTTTAAAAAAGATAATCAGAAAAAAATAAGACAAATTATTAATGATTTAAGATTAAATTTAAACAAAGACATCTGGAAAGAATTTGAATTAAGATTTACCGATATTCATCCTAATTTTTACAATAACTTATTACGAAAACATCCTTCATTAACACCTAGTGAACTCAGGCTTTGTGCTTTTTTAAGGCTTAATCTTTCAATTAAAGAAACAGCATTGGTTTTGCAATTAAATGCTAAAAGTGTAGAGAGAGCAAGGGTGCGTCTTCGTAAAAAATTGGGAATCAGCAATCAAGATATTTCACTGTCAACTTATCTGTTAGATTTTTAGATTATAGCGTAAGGATATTTTACATTTTCAAGAAACAGGGCATTTGCCGATGCTGATATTCCCGCTTTACTTCTGTCTTTTGTTTCTATTATTTTACAAAAATCATCAACCGATATTTTACCTTTTCCTGCTTCAAGCAGCGTTCCTACAATTGCTCTTACCATATTTCGCAAAAAACGGTCTGCCGAAATTGTAAATATCAACATATTACCCGATTTTTTCCATTCGGCTTTTTTAATTACACAATTATTGGTTTTGGTATCGGTATCAACTTTACTGAAACTGGTAAAATCGGTATAATCAAACAATTTGGCTGACGCCGAATTCATTTTTTCAATATCAATATCGCCGTATAAATATGATGAATATAAGAAATTAAAAGGGTCTTTTTGTAAAGTTATATAATATTTATAGGTTCGTTCAATTGCGTCAAAGCGGCAATGAGCATCACTGTGCATTTTGGTTATTTCGTGAATAAAAATCTCTTTCGGCAAAAATCTGTTTAATTTAAAAATTAAATTTTCATTGTCTGAAATATTGACATGCTTTGAATCGAAATGAGCATAGAAATTTCGGGCATGAACTCCTGTATCTGTTCTGCCGCATCCCACAACATTTATCTCTTCTTTAAGCAAATTCGACAATGCTCTGTTAATCCATTCCTGTACAGTTACCGCATTGGGTTGAATCTGCCATCCGTGAAACGGACTGCCGTTATAGTCCAATTTTATAAAATACCTATACATAATTTAGCCGGTAATTATTTTAAGTTGCAAATATACTGTTAAATAATATTACAATTTCAATGTTATGCCATAATTTCAGCTTGTAAAATCGTTAAAAGAATGTTAAAACAGGTTAAACATTGTTAATATCCGTGTATTATTGAAAAAAAATAGCAATATTAGCATACAATTTTAAGTTACGGTATAATAATTGATAACTAATCAGTTGATTTTAAAAAATATAAAAACAGATATTGATATGAGCACAACAGTTGATATTAAAGAGTTAAACGAGAAAATACAAAAAGAGAGTGCTTTTGTTGATTTAATCAACATTGAGATGAATAAGGTAATTGTAGGACAAAAACATCTTACCGAAAGTTTATTAATCGGGCTTCTTGCCGATGGGCATATTTTGCTCGAAGGTCTTCCCGGGCTTGCAAAAACACTTGCAATAAATACACTTGCAAAAACTGTTGAAGCAGGTTTCAGTCGTATTCAGTTTACACCCGATTTGTTACCTGCCGATGTTTTGGGAACAATGATTTACAGTCCCAAGCGTGAAGAATTTCAAGTTAAAAAAGGCCCTATTTTTACAAACTTTGTATTGGCAGATGAGATAAACCGTGCTCCGGCAAAAGTGCAAAGTGCTTTGCTCGAAGCCATGCAGGAAAAACAAGTTACAATCGGTGATGAAACATTTAAACTCGAAAAGCCGTTTCTTGTTTTGGCTACCCAAAACCCCATTGAGCAAGAAGGAACATATCCGTTGCCCGAAGCACAAGTTGACCGTTTTATGTTGAAAGTGGTTATCAACTATCCTAAAAAAGATGAGGAATTGTTGATTGTTCGTGAAAACGGTGCAAAAACATTCCCCGAAGCAAACACAATTCTTAAAAAAGAAGATATTATATCGGCTCGCGAAGTTGTAAAAGAGGTTTATATCGACGAAAAAATAGAAAAATATATCGTTGATATTGTTTTTGCAACACGTTTCCCGCAAGATTACGGACTCGAAAAATTCAAGCCGATGATTAGTTTCGGAGGTTCACCGCGTGCAAGTATAAATCTGGCAAAAGCTGCTAAGGCTTATGCATTTATCAAGCGTCGCGGATATGTAATTCCCGAAGATGTGCGTGCTGTTTGTCATGATGTATTGCGTCACCGTATCGGACTTACATATCAAGCCGAAGCCGAAAATATTACTTCGGAGGATATTAT
>CAYRJP010000287.1:0-3572 GCA_964424425.1 uncultured Bacteroidales bacterium
AATAACTAACATAAAAACTAAAACAAAATGCACAACACTGTATTTTACATTATTATAGCAATAGTAATTTTCGATTTTATTTTTGAGCGTATTCTCGATTGGCTCAACAGCACTTGGCGTAATAAGCCTGTTCCTGCTGAGTTACAAGGTATTTATGACGACGAAAAATATAAAAAACAACAGGAATACTCTAAGATAAATTCACAATTCGGATTGATAACATCAACATTTAGTTTTGTATTAATGCTGTTGATGCTGTTTTTTCAAGGATTCGGTTGGTTACATTATCAAATAACCGAACACGTAAACAATCCTCTGTATGCTGGATTACTGTTCTTCGGAATCTTATTCTTTGCTATGGATATTTTAAGTATGCCCTTTGCCGTTTACGATATTTTTGTGATAGAACAAAAATTCGGGTTCAACAAAACCACTCCCAAAACATTTATCCTTGACAAATTAAAAGGTTATCTTCTTTCAATAATTATCGGCGGACTTATTTACACCGTAATTTATAAATTTTATGAGCTTACAGGTGAAATGTTTTGGATTTACACTTGGATAATAATTGCTGCCTTCTCACTGTTTATGACTCTGTTTTACAGTAATTTGATAGTTCCTTTGTTTAATAAACAAAAACCTCTGTCCGAAGGAGAACTGAAAACAGCCATAAATAATTTTGCATCGAAAGTAGGATTTAAAATACAAGAAATTTACGAAATAGACGGTTCAAAACGCTCAACAAAAGCTAATGCTTATTTTACGGGATTAGGTCCAAAAAAGCGGATAGTGCTTTACGATACTTTAATAAAAGAACTTACAACCAATGAACTTGTTGCTGTATTGGCTCACGAAATAGGACATTATAAAAAGAAACACACCATTACAGGATTGATTATGTCTATACTGCAAATGGGAATAATGCTCTATCTGCTGTCATTGTTTATATCAAATCCGCAATTATCGGCAGCACTTGGTGTTAACGAACCTGTTTTTCATATAGGTTTAATTGCTTTTGCAATTTTATACACCCCGCTATCAATGTTAACAGGATTTATTATGAATATTATTTCAAGAAAAAATGAATTTGAAGCGGATAATTTTGCAGCAAAAAATTTTAATGCCGAATCATTAATGTCAGCTCTTAAAAAATTAGCATCTAATAATTTAAGCAATCTTACACCACATCCGTTTTATGTAAAAGTAAATTATTCGCACCCGTCGTTGTTACAAAGAGTTCAAAATTTACTAAACAATTATCATAAAAATGTGTAATATTGTTGTTATACTTTTTTGTATTTGTTAAATTTGTTAACCATTGATGTAATAAAAATAATTAATTATATGGAAGCAATAAGAATCTCAGGCACAGATGACAGTCCGGAAGTAATATTAGATAAAAACGAAAACACATTTAAATTTTCCGGAAAATCATTACCCGAAGATGTTAAAGAGTTTTATGACCCTATTCATAAATGGATAGAAGAATACTCTCAAAACCCAAATGATGAAACTGTTGTTGAATTTGATATGGAATATTTTAATTCTGCATCTTCAAAACAGATATTAGATATATTAGAACAATTTGCAACAATAGCCCAAAACAATAAAAAAATAACAGTTAAGTGGCACTACATTTCCGATGATGAAGATATGGAAGATGCAGGAGAATCTTATGCCGATATTGTAAATGTTCCCTTTGAACTTGTAAGTCATTAAGCATTAATGATACGCTTTTTTATAACTGCGTTTATATCATTAAGTCTTATTATAAATCTACACGGTCAAGTGTATCATTATAAGACAGGTAAAGTTATACCTGTTAATGTTCATGACCAAATTACTTGGAAAAAAGGAATTTTTAATAATATACCTGCCGATTACGGTATTCTTGTAACCAAAGAAAATCGCAACAGCAAAAACAGCAGATTAATAAATATTCCCATAATCAGAATTAAATCGCTTTCCGATTCGGTAATCAATAATCCTGTTTTTATTTTAAATGGCGGTCCGGGTGAAAGTAACTTAAAAGCTCGGCTTTTGTTTGAAAAATTATTGAAACAACATGATATTGTGCTGATTGGATTTCGTGGAATTGACGGTTCGGTAAATTTGGATTGTAATTGTTACAAAAATGCATTACTTAATGATACATTAACCTTTAATAACGCCGAAAGAATATTTAACACGGCATACGACTCCTGCTTAAACATTTGGAAAAGTAAACATATTGATATCTCAGGATACTCAATGGATGAAGTAATTCAAGACATTGAAATTACAAGAAAAAATCTTAATTATAATAAAATAGACTTTCTTGCTTTCAGCTATGGAACCATGCTGAGTCAATTGTATTTCAAAAATTACCCGCAAAATGTAAATAGAATGGTTTTGATTGGTGCACGACCGTTAAATAATTATCTTTTAAACGGAACAAATATTAAAAATCAGGTTGAAAAAATATATGTTAATTTTAACCAAAACCATTTTAAACACGATTCTATAACCACTATCATAAATAATATATCGAAAACTCTTAACAATATATGTAACAGATATTCTCTTTTCAACAAGTATCGCCTGTTTTTTATGAGTCTGTCGAAATTGTATTCTACCGATGAAATAAAAAAGAATATAAATATTTACAAAAAAGCAGCATCAGGAAACAATAAAGAATTAAAAGTGTTATATGATGATTTTTATAATAATTTTCCAAAGAATATTGTGTCGGGTGATTTTATTCTTAAAAAACAAAATAAAGTAAATTTTATTTTTGAAAATAATTATAAAACTTTTGAAGATTCAATTGCAAATTCAATAAACTATTGGTATTCACCTGAGATAAGTTTATTGAAGTTTAAAACTACATTCCCCTCAACGATTTACGATACTGTCAATGTAATGTTTATATCCGGAGAATTTGATATTGTTGCTCCCTCCGAATTAATAAAAAACAGTAATTGTTTTAAGAATTACAATACAACAACTGTTATTATAAAAAATGCCGGACACCTTGATTTATTTTACTCTAAACTACCGGAAGTAAAACAAAACGTAATACAATATCTTAATAAACAATAGTTTATGGAAAATGCAGATTACTGGATAAAACACCTTAACCTTATCCCTCATCCCGAAGGCGGACATTATAAAGAAACATACAAATCACAAATTTTTCTTAGTAAAGGAGACCTAAACAATTGTGTAACAACCCGCCGCAGTGCTTCGTTGATTTATTTTTTATTATCAAAAAAAGAAAAATCTACTTTCCACCGATTAAAAAGTGATGAAATTTGGATATTCAACAAAGGAACATCTGTTAAAATTTATATTATTGATAAAAAAGGTAATCTTTTAATTGAAAAGTTGGGACATGATATTGAAAACAACGAAGAGTTACAAGTTTTTATTCCTGCCGAAAGTTGGTTTGCCGCCGAATTAATTGATAAATCAAGTTTTTGTTTAATGAGTTGTCTTGTATCACCGGGGTTTGAATGGGATGATTTTGAACTTGCCGATATTAACAAATTAATTGAGCAATATCCGGCTTATACCGATATTTTAAAGTTGTG
>CAYRJP010000288.1:0-2026 GCA_964424425.1 uncultured Bacteroidales bacterium
GGATGCAAAAGTAACCCTTATTTCTTTATCTCCAAACTTTATTTGTGGTTTTTTTGTGAGTTTTTTTTATTCGTTTTTTAATCTTTTGGTAATCTGTAATATAAGAACTTTACGGATTTATATTTTTATGACGTTATACTCAAAAATACTTCAGACAAGATTATATTTATATATAATATTAAAAAATAAATACTTCTCTTTGTTTTCTATACGCCTATGATTCTGCTTAATCTCTGAGTTATTATCATATTGTATGATTATTTCTCTATTTATTATGAGTTTAATCATTTATTATATAAACTTTTAATATTAATTTTAACAATAATTTTAAAGCAACAATCTATAATAATGAGACTAATATTTATTGTTTTAATCTTTTCTGTTTTATTGTGCGGCTGTAAACATGAAAATATTAAACCGCAAGATAATAACGAAATAATTGATATGAAGAAGCCTGAAATATCAGTTATTAAACCAACGGAAAATAGTGTTTTTACATTTGGGGATACAATAAAAATAGAAGCTACAATAACTGACAATCAAGCATTAAGCAAATGTATAATTTCATTAGATTTTATATCGGGCAACGGAGAAAATCAAATTTGGAAACCTAAACCCGATACAATACCGCTGTCGGGGAAATATCAAGATATTAATCAAATATTATTTAAAACAGGTATTCCTCAATGTAAAGAGGGTATTTATAATCTGAAAATTGAAGTAAGAGATAGTACAAAAAAACCAAATATCAGCACAAAAGAGATAAAAATTATTATTACATCAGGTATTCCCCTGCTGACAGTATTTGAACCTGTTGATACTTCGATATTTACTTTTGGTGATATTATTAAACTCAATGCTCATGTTGCCGATAACAAATCGTTAAAAAATTGTATTGCTTCATTAAGTATTGAAACACCATACGACACCAACCAACCTTGGACACCCGAACCTACAACAATTCCTTTATCGGGCACATCTCAAAATATCAATGACACACTGTTTGACGGTATAATCCCTCAATGTGCAGAAGGTATTTACAACTTAAATATTGAAGTGAGCGACAATGAACCTGTTGCTAATATTACTTCTAAAAACATTAAAATAGAAATTTCATCGGGAATACCTCTGTTAATTGTTACTAAACCACAAGAAGATGCAACCTTTACAACAGCAGTTGACACTTTACTGTTAAGTGCAGTTTGTTCTGATAAAGAAGGGCTTACAATGTTAATTTATTCGGTAATAATGAATTTAAAAAATAATATCCCAAATGTTGATGCCTATTCGGGAGCAACTGTTTTTCCTCCGTGGGAACCGGAAACAGATACAATTCCATTGTCGGGGGAAAATGCCGAATTTGTTGATTTACCTCTTTATGAAAGTGCTATTCCTTTATGTCAACACGGATATTATAAACTTGTTTTACAACTGTTTAATACTAAAAATAATTATACACAAAAAGAGATTAACTTTTTTATAAATTAAAAAAACTATGCGGATTTTATTTTATACAATTATAGTTTTAATATTTATTTTCATGCATGGATGCTATTACGATAATATGGAAAATTTATATTATAACAACGATAAATGCGATACTACTGATATTACTTTTTCGGGAAATATAATGCCGCTGATGGAAAATTATTGTATTGAATGCCACAAAGGAAATACTCCCGACGGCGATATTTCCATTGAAAATTATGATGATATAATAAAAATAGCAAAAGATGGTAGTTTATCGGGAACCATAAAATTTGAACAAGGATATTACCCCATGCCTCCCCCACCTGATTACAATAAGATGTCGGATTGTGAAATTTTACAAATTGAAATATGGATTAAAAACGGCATGCCGAATAATTAAAAAACTACTGTGCCTTAAATTATATATAAATAATGCATTAAAACTTACGGAAATGAAAAAAATACTAATATTATTTACAATTTTATTTATTATAAGCGGTTTTATTTGGTTTTATGTTTTTCATAAACCCAAACCCAATTATAAAAAAGCAACTCC
>CAYRJP010000288.1:2126-3559 GCA_964424425.1 uncultured Bacteroidales bacterium
ATTTTAAAGGATTTTGTGCAGGATACAATGAGAGTGATGTTATTATTGAATATTGCAGTTTATATTAAATTTTGCTTACTCATATTATTTTTTTAATTATTTATGTTAAAATAAACTATTGTCTGTATAAACATACATATGTAAATTATGAAAATATTATTAACACTATTTTTAGTTACATTCGCTTATTGCTCCATAGCACAGCGATATATTACAAAAAACGGTAATATTTATTTTTTGTCGGATGCTCCGCTTATGAAAATAGAAGGGATTAACAATAAGGTAAATTCGGCTCTTAACAGTAAAAACGGAATGTTTGTTTTTAAAGTGCTAATGAAATCATTTGTTTTTGAAAATGCTCTACTCGAAGAACATTTTAACGAAAACTATGCCGAAAGCGACAAATATCCTGTTTCTACATTTAAAGGTAAAATAACAAATATTGAAGATGTGAATTTTAATACATCGGGAACATATAAAGTAAATGTTGAAGGCGATTTGAATATTCACGGCGTAACACACAACATAAAAACCGACGGAGTATTTATCGTCTATAAAAAAGGCATTAAGGGAAAGGCGGAATTTAAAATAAAACTTACCGATTATAATATTGATATTCCGAAAGTTGTAACGGGAAAAATCGCCGAAGAGATATTAATTAAAGTAAATATTGATTTGAAACCGATAAAAAAATAATAAAACATGAAAAAATATTTTATTGTCGGAATAGTTGTTTTTCTCTGTTATAACTCATTTGCACAAGACGATGACTTAATGAATTTACTTGACGATGAGCCTGCTGCCGAATATATTAGTGCAACATTTAAAAGCAGTAATGTTGTTTTAGGACAATCAATAGAATGTCAGGGTAAAGGTGTTTTGCTGTTGAATATTCAACATCATTTCGGCGAAATTAGTTCGGGCTTTTACGACTTTTTCGGATTCGATAATGCATCGACACGTATTGGTGTAAAATACGGAATATGCAACAGGATAACTGTGGGAATGGGAAGGTCAACAATGAAAAAAACTTGGGACGGAAATTTAAAATTTAAGATATTCCGTCAAACAGAAAAATCATCAATTATGCCTGTATCTGTTTCGTATTACGGACTGTTAGGAATTATTTCGTTGAAAAATCCCGATGATAATCGTTATGAATATTTCAGTAGCCGTATGTCGTTTGTTAATCAATTGATAATTGCCAAAAAATTCAATTCTAAGTTTTCCGTTCAACTTATCCCAAGCCTTATTCATTGGAATTTAGTGGAAACAAAAGATGATAATAACGATATTTTTTCGCTAGGTATATCGGGTAGAGTTAAGCTATCGAATCGCACAAGTTTAAATTACGAATATCATTATGTGTTCTCAAATCCCGAAAATAAAAAATACAACAACTCTTTATCATTAGGTATTGATATTGACACCGG
>CAYRJP010000289.1:0-3547 GCA_964424425.1 uncultured Bacteroidales bacterium
TAACTTTCAACTAATTATAATTATCTTCCGCAAATATCTTTATAATTACAATATTTGCAGTTGTCGGTATTTTCGGTTTGAGTAAAAGGTATCTCTCTGTCAAACAGCTCACTAAGCAAGTCTTTAATATAATCTTCCACATCGTTTTTTATTCCCGAAAATTTACCTGAAACATACTCTTGACACTCCTTTGATGTAATTTCAAAATCAACTTTCGGAGTAAACAATTTTTTTACCTGATAAACCATAGGCAAAATAACTTCATCGGGGAAGTTGACTCTGTTTACAACATAACTGTATAAAAATGTTTGAAATATCGCTTTGTGTTTTTTTATCTCATCTCTGTTAAAAACATCTTGCAGAGTTTTAAATTTCAACTCATCGTTGCCTGTTTTATAGTCGATAATACGCAAAAAACTGTCTGTTCTGTCCATGCGGTCTATCTGTCCGCCTATTTCGGCAGTAAGTTTTGTATTGTTTGCCGTAAAATCTATTTCGGCAGATACATTTTTTTCTAATCCTACAATTGAAAACGGTGCATATTCAATGTCTTTTTCAATAAGTTTTAACAGATATTTTTCAATAACATCGAAAACAATACGGTTTTTTCCTTCTATTTTAAACTCTTTTGTAGTATTACTTCCGTAAAATGTTTCGGTAAATGCTTGATTTATAATTTTATGAATATCGCTTTTGTTTTTTGAAATTTTATTTAGTAATTCCTTATCAATCAGTGTTTTTGTTTCAAAGTATGGTTTGTAAACTTTTTCGGCAGCTTTATGAAAGATATTACCGAACAAACGTGCATCAACGGTTTCTTCTACCTCGTCGGATTCGCGTATTCCGGCTATTGCCTTAAAATAAAATTGCAAACTGCATTGCAGATAAGACGATAAAGCACTTGGCGATAACTTACGTCTGTCGTTGTTTTGCAAATATTTTTGCATTATTTGCCAAATTTTATCATCCTTTTCTATTGATATTTCTCTGTTTGATATTACCTCAATATTTTGCGATTCTTCGTTGGTTTCAACCTTAAAATCGTTGTTGTATTCCAATTGATAAATAAGCCTGCTCTTTTCGCCTGTTGCCATTCCGCCTGCCGATTGATTATAAAGCATAAAAACATTTTCGGCATTTTGCATTATCCTGTAAAAGTAATATGCATACACGGCATCGTTAAAATCGCCGGCAGGCAGATTAAACCCTTTGCGTAAGCTGTAAGGAATAAATGATGCTTTGCGGCTTGCCGACGGAATAACGCCTTCGTTTACCGAAAGGATAACAATATTTTTAAAATCAAGATTTCTGGTTTCAAGAAAACCCATTATTTGCAATCCCGACACAGGTTCGCCCTCAAAAGGCACTCTAAGCGATTTTATAACTTTTCGAAGCAGGTGAAAATATGTAGTTAATTGTAAATCAATATTGTATTGGGTAAGTTGCTGATGCAATGTTTGTATTTGTGTCCAAAGCCGGTATAAAAACTCCTTTTCAACGGTAAAACTGTTTGTGCTGTCGTCAACAATCCACAGTTGTCCGTAAAGAAACGAAAGTAAATTTTCGATATATTCAACAAAATCGTCTTTTGATGCAGTTGCTTTAAAAATGAGTTTAAACAGTTGATTTTCCGATAAATTTTTGGCATCAACATAGTAAAGATTATCTTCGGTTATTGTTTTTACGCACTTTTGAGCCTGCTCATCATATAAACGAACAACAAACGGGTGTCGCAAAATTGATATTACATTTTTATAGTAGAACGATGCTTTATTGTCTTTTTTTATTTTTATATTCTGCTGTAAAACAATAAGTTGCTCAATAAAATTTGCCGAAAGAGAATCCTTAACAGGATAACCCATTGTAATATTTATATCCTTTATTGTATCGGGAATATTGTTCAACATAGGCAGCAAAAGTTCTTCGTCGGACAGTATAATTGCAGTATCGGAATAATTGTTTGTATTAATATCAGCAATAATGTTTGAAGTTTTAAATATTTGAGCGTGATTTGTTGATGCTGAAATTACCTGAATATTTTTATTTTTCAGATTATCGAAACTTTTGTTTAAAGGTTCGGGCGGGAATTTTTTTATAAACTTACGTAAAAACAATCCCGCTTCCATATTTTTATTTTTGATGTAGTAGTTGTCGTAATCCCAAAAAAACACAGCTTTTTCAATGTTTTTTAATATTGTAAAAATCTCTTCTTCGGCGGGTGTTATGGCATTAAAACCTATAAAAAACATCTTTCCTCCTTTGTAATCGTCGGGATGTAAGTTTTTTATATTGTCGCAGGCATTTCGATAAATCATACCTTCGTAAGCAAGTTGTTTTTTGTGCAGACGGTGTTTAAATTCCTCGTAAAGAGGCAACATTATTTCCCATATTTTTTTAAAATTCTCTTTTAGTTTTGTTGATTTTTCATCGTCGAAAGTGTCAAAAAATCTTTTTAAAGTCAGCTTTTGTTCATCGGTAAGAAAATCAAAAGTGTTTTCTATGCTTTTGAAATTTTTTACATTTATAAAAACCGATTCGGCATTTACAAGATATTTGTCAATATCGTTGAAATCGGATAAAAGAATTTCGCCCCAAGGCAAAAAATTATCAAAACTCTCGCTGCTGTTTGCCGTTTTTTTATAGATAAGATACAATTCCGACAGTAGTTGGATATGTTCTGCCTGATTGTAGTCGGAATATTTCGACATAAAGTCGTTAATTGTGGTAATATCGGGTATCCAAATTGTATTGCCCGCAGCAATTTTTTTTAATTCTTCGGTAAAAAAAACGCCCGAACGTCTGTTTGGAAAAACAAGCGATATGTTTTTAAAATCAGATTTGTAATTATTAAAAAGATATTCGGCAATTGAAGATAAAAAACCATTCATAACCTATTCTACATATTTATAACCAACACCTTTTACCGTTTTAAAATGCTCTTGTCCGAGTTTTTCGCGTAATTTTCTGATGTGCACATCAATAGTTCTGTCGCCTACAAAAACATCGTCGCCCCATACTTTTGAGTAAATCTCGTTGCGAGTAAATACTTTATCGGGCTTTGAAGTCAGCAGCAAAAGAAGCTCAAACTCTTTTCGCGGTAAAATAAGTTCTTCGTTATTGTTTTTTACAATATATCGTTCTTTGTCGATGATAAGCGAACCTGTTTGTAAAATTTGCTGTTGTTGGTTATCATCGGATTGTTGTGATGAGTTGCGGCGTTTTAAAAGGGCTTTTACCCTGCTTACCAATACTTTGGGCTTTACAGGTTTAGCAATATAATCATCGGCTCCGGCATCGAATCCCGCTATTTGGCTGTAATCTTCGCTACGTGCCGTAAAAAAAGCGATAATGGGATTGTTTAGTTCGGGAATTGCCCGCAGATGTTCGCAAGTTTCCATTCCGTCCATGTCCGGCATCATCACGTCAAGAATAATTAAATCGGGCAAAAATTCTTTGGCTTTTTTTACTGCTTCTTCGCCGGTGTGAGCTTTCTCTACCAAATACCCCTCTTTTTCAAGATTAAAACCGATAAATTCCGTTATATCAA
>CAYRJP010000290.1:0-3535 GCA_964424425.1 uncultured Bacteroidales bacterium
ACATATTCGTGTCCTATTGTCATTCCTATCGGAATAGTTTTTTGTGCCCATTCATCCCATTTGTAAATATGCAAATCGGTTCCGCAAATAGCGGTTTTTGATATTTTTATTAAAACATCGTTGGGTCCTATTTCAGGTATTGGCTTGTCAACCATCCAAATACCTTTTTCTGCTTTTTGTTTTATTAATGTTTTCATTTAGTTTATTGATTTATGTTTTTCTTTTTCAGCTAAAATTAAACTATCATTATATAATCTTTTATTATCAGCATTAAATTCATATTTTATATCTAACTTTAATTTTGATAAGTCTAAAATTTTCCAACTTTTAACATTATATAAATGCTTATTTTTAATACTTTTTTTACAAAAATTTCAAAAGAAATACCAAAATGATGAGCATCCTCTATTATTTTAAAATCTTCTGATGGAGACAGATAAAAACTACGTTGTGTTGTATTGATGTTTTCTATATTATAAGTTTTACATTCTAAATAATTTATCCTTCCAAATGTATCTTTAAATTCTATATCCGGATATCCTGTTGATTTTTTTTTACCATTTGCTGTTTTTGGAGTATCAGCATAATAGTTTACTATATTTAAAGCATTTTTAACAAAAGGTTCAATATCATTTCCTACTTCATTCGGTCTAGGTCTTAAAATTCCGTTTTCATTTACAGTATTTAATACAATCTCAGCTATTTCTTTTAATTTATTTAAAACTTCTATATCTTGTTCATTTGTTCTATCAAATGGTATAGCCTTAAAACCGGACAATCCTTCAATTACAATTCCCAATGATAATCCTTTTAAAGGTTTTAACATCTGAGAGATTATACCTTCTAATTCATTTGAAATTTTCCCGTTCATAATTTAATTTTCTTTCTTAAACAAAACTATTCTGTTTGAATTAGTTCCTTTATTGTTGTTTTTTATACCCCATATATTAGCGGTTTTAGTAAATTCTTGTTCATTTATAATAATACCTATAACTTTAAAACCTGAATTTATTCCCAAAGGTACAACATATTCATCTAATTTAATTTTACCTTTTTTCACTTCTCCCACTTCAAAAGCAACATACCCATTATGTTTGGTAATTCGATAAAGCTCATCAAAAACACTTTGCATAACATTTGTCCACTGTTCAATAGTTTTTGACATTGTAATTTTTTTTTCGATATTTTCAATATCAATACCATTAAACCATCCCCGCAGCCAATTGTCTTGGGCATATTGAACCACATCTAAAAAAGGCGGTGACGTAACCGTTAATTGAACAAAATTATCAGGAATATCTTTTGTTTTTCTTGCATCATTATTTAAAAACATTGCTGTTTTATGAATATCCTTTAATCTTTTTTGTTGTATTGTCGTAATGTTTTTTAATAGTGTTTTCGATTTTCGTAATATTAGTTCTTTTACATTTCGATATTCCGGCTTTTGTTCTCGTTTTTCATTAATTTTAATTTGCCTTTTCGGCGATACTGCCTGATTAGGAGGCATTGTATATACAGAAAAAAAACCTTTTGAATGACCGGTTAACCTATTAGTTGCAACCATTCTTATCCATTTATCCATATCATTCAAATTGTTATTTTCTTCTTTTTGTAAAATATAATTTCGTAAAGAAACAATTTCACTTTCTGTATCGGGATGATAAAACATTGATAAATCAATATCCGCTTTCTGCCCTTTCCCAAAAGAAATATCATTTAAATAATTTTGAAGATTGTTTAAATTAGGAATTAAAAACCGTGGTTCACTTAATATTTTACTTAGAGGATTAATATCGTTACCTATTACTTGTCTGTTTAATAATCCCGCTTCAATTATAGTTGTTCCTCTACCCAAAAAAGGATCGTAAACATAATCTTTCTCTTTTGTTAAATTTGAAATAAAAAACTTTGGTAATTGAGGTTTGAAACAAGCCCTGTACGAAATTTCATGTAAATTGCTGGCTTGACGTTGCTTTGCTGTCCAAAATTCATTAATATAAACGGATATATTTTTGTTTTTTATCTTTGTACTTTGGATTACAGTAGTATTATTTGACTCATTTTCCATTGGAAAAAGAGTCTCAGGTTTTTCATTTAATCTGAATTTTTCTAAAAACTCAATAAACATTTTAAATCCTTTTTATTTTTTACAAAGTTAATTTAATTATTTTACTTTTTATGTTTTTTATTAGTCTTCTTTTAATACCTAAATTGCTGATATACAGCATATTTAAATAAAAAGAGAATAAAAATAAATAATTTATACAACATAATTAATTTCATGTAAAAGTTAAATCATAAAAACAAAAAATACTTTTATAATATCTTTAAAAATAAAATATAAGAAATATGTTTATTTTATATATTTTTGAAGTTTAAATGTAAAACTTTCAGTTATGTATAAAGATTTTCAAGAATATTTAAGAAAAGAACTTGCCGATATTGCCGATGCAGGTTTGTATAAAAATGAGAGAATAATTGTTTCGCCACAAGGAGCTGAAATAGAAGTAAACACAGGACAAAAAGTGTTAAACTTTTGTGCCAACAACTATTTGGGATTATCAAATAATCATCAACTGATTAAGGCAGCAAAAGAAGCCTTAGACTCTCATGGTTACGGTATGTCTTCGGTAAGATTTATTTGCGGAACAACTGACATACATAAAGAATTGGAACAAAAAATAGCCGAATTTTTCGGAACCGAAGATACTATTTTGTATGCAGCGGCTTTTGATGCAAATGGCGGAGTATTTGAACCTTTGTTGACAAAAGAAGATGCCATAATCTCCGACAGTTTGAACCATGCATCAATAATTGACGGAGTAAGACTTTGTAAAGCTGTTCGTTACAGATATCAGAATGCCGATATGGACGACTTGGAAGAACAACTTAAACTTGCTCAGGCTCAGCGTTTTCGTTTAATTGTTACTGATGGTGTGTTCTCAATGGACGGTAATGTGGCACCAATGGATAAAATTATAGAACTTGCCGACAAGTATAATGCAATGGTAATGATTGATGAATCGCATTCTGCAGGAGTAGTAGGCGAAACAGGTCGTGGTGTTACCGAATATTTTAATGTGAGAGGTAAAGCCGAAATTATTACAGGAACTCTTGGTAAAGCATTTGGCGGTGCCATTGGCGGATTTACAACCGGTAAGAAAGAGATTATTGATATGTTGCGTCAGCGTTCACGCCCGTATCTGTTCTCAAATTCATTGCCACCAATGGTAGCAGCCGCAGGAGTGCAAATGCTTAAAATGATGAACGAAACCAACGAATTGCAAGATAAACTTCATAATAACACAAAATATTTTATGGAGAAAATGACTGCTGCCGGTTTTGATATTAAACCTACAAAAAGTGCAATTTGTGCGGTAATGCTTTACGATGCAAAACTGTCGCAAGATTTTGCCGCTAAGTTGTTAGACGAAGGTATTTATGTTATCGGATTTTATTTTCCTGTTGTGCCAAAAGGCGAAGCACGAATAAGAGTGCAACTGTCGGCAGCTCACGAACAAGAACATCTTGATAA
>CAYRJP010000291.1:0-3532 GCA_964424425.1 uncultured Bacteroidales bacterium
TTTTAAATCATTAATTCATTTTGGTTTTATAGATTAAAGGTAAACATAATAAAAACAAAAAAAAGTCCGTTAGGTTTAATTTTAACGGACTTTTTTTTTAATGATTATTTACTGTTGTTTTATTTTTGCAATTCGGCAATCAGTTTTTGAACAGTATCTTTTGCATCGCCATAAAGCATATCGGTATTTTCTTTATAAAACAAAGGATTTTCAATACCTGCATAACCTACAGCCATTGAGCGTTTCATAACGATAACTTTTTTAGCATTCCATACTTCAATTACTGGCATTCCGTATATCGGACTGCCTTCATCTTCAATTGCAGCAGGGTTTACAATATCGTTGGCTCCGATTACCATAACCAAATCAGTATCAGGTAAGTCAGGGTTTACTTCATCCATTTCAAGAACAATATCGTAAGGAACACTGGCTTCGGCAAGCAATACGTTCATATGTCCGGGTAAACGACCTGCAACAGGATGAATACCAAAACGAACGTCTTTGCCTTCTTTTCTAAGCATATCTACCATTTCGTGTATTGGATACTGTGCTTTTGCAACAGCCATTCCATACCCCGGAACTATTACAATAGAGTTGGCTTGTTTAAGCATTTCAGCTACTTCAGCATGATTAGCTGATGTTACTTCGCCTTCCATCTCTTTTGTACTTGCAACTACATTTCCGAATCCTCCGAAAATTACCGAAAGGAAAGAGCGGTTCATAGCTTCACACATAATTATTGAAAGAATAGCACCCGAGCTACCAACAAGAGCACCTGTAACAATAAGTAAATCGTTTCCTAACATAAAACCTGCTGCTGCTGCCGCCCAACCTGAATATGAGTTAAGCATTGATACTACTACCGGCATATCGGCACCACCAATTGCCATAACAAGCATAACTCCTATAAACAATGCTATACCTGTCATTATCATAAGTTCCATCAAACCTGTTGTTCCGGGAGCTTTTGCAAACATCACACCCAGTACAACGGTAACAATAACCAAAATAATATTTACCAAATGACGACCTTTATAAGCAAGAGGCTTACTGCGTATTGTTCCCTGTAACTTTCCCCATGCTATTATTGAGCCTGTAAATGTTATTGCTCCAATAAATACTCCTACATAAACTTCAACAAGGTGAATGTTTAATTCAGTAGCATCTGTAATAGGATGAACATCAAGTCCCAAATATGAGCCGAAGCCTACCAATACAGCAGCCAAACCCACAAAACTATGTAGTATTGCTACCAATTGAGGCATTGCCGTCATTTCAACTTTTCGGGCAACTATAATTCCTATAACCGAAGCTATTGCTATTGCAATAATAATGTAGATATGACCTTGAACTTTGTCGCCAAGAACAGTAGCCAATATGGCTATTATCATACCTACTATTCCGTACCATACTCCTCGCTTGGCTGATTCTTGCGATGATAAACCGCCAAGACTTAATATAAATAGCACACTTGCAAAAATGTATGCTGCTGTTTGAATTCCTGTTGATATCATAACTATTTTCTAAACATTTTTAACATTCTGTGGGTAACAAAAAAGCCACCTACAATATTTATACTCGCTACTAAAACGGCTACAAATGCCAATATCGACATTAAATTGTCAAATTGTGGTTGCATTTGTAATAATCCGCCGGTAATAATAATACCGCTAATGGCATTGGTTACAGCCATAAGTGGTGTATGTAATGCATGGGTTACATTCCATATTACCTGCCATCCTACAAATACCGCTAATACAAATACGGTAAAATGAGCCAAAAACTCGTGAGGAGCAGCATAACCCATTCCAAAAATCAGTAATCCTACAACTATTAATCCTATTAATGAAGAACGAGCTTGTTTCTTTGCTATTTCTTCTTTTGAAGGACCTTTTTTAACTTCTTCTTTTGTTTCTGCTTTTGGTTTTGCAGGACTTACCGGAAGTGGCTCAGGAGGCCAATTAATTTTACCGTTGTAGGTTACCATTGCACGTTTTACAATATCATCTTCCATGTCAATTTTAAAGTTTTCGGCTTTACCCATATCATCTAACAGATGACAAAGGTTATTTCCGTAAAGCTGACTGGCTTGTGTTGGTAGTTGGTCCAATTTACCTACAATAATTACTCCGTTGTCAGTGGTATAAACTTTACCCGGTTTTGTTAATGTGCAATTACCGCCTGATGATGCAGCAAGGTCAATAATTACCGAACCCGGTTTCATGCCTGCAACATGGTCGTCAAGTATCAATTTTGGTGCTTCACGTCCGGGTATTTGAGCAGTTGTTATTATAATGTCAACATCTTTGGCTTGTTCTTTAAAGAGAGCCATTTCAGCATCAATAAATGCCTGACTCATAACCTTTGAGTAACCCGAATCAGTACTTCCGTCTTCTTCTATATCAACGGTTAAAAATTGAGCACCCATACTTTCAATCTGTTCGGCTACCTCTTTTCGAGTGTCAAAAGCTCTTACAATAGCACCAAGAGAATGAGCTGCACCAATAGCGGCAAGTCCTGCTACTCCGGCACCAATAACAAGAACTTTTGCAGGGTCAACTTTTCCTGCTGCAGTTATTTGTCCGTTTAAAAAACGTCCGAAATAATTTGCCCCTTCAATAACAGCACGGTATCCTGCAATGTTTGCCATTGACGACAATACATCCATTTTTTGTGCTCTTGAGATACGAGGTATTGCATCCATTGCCACAGCATTAATTTTTTTGTCGGCAAGTTTTTGCAACAACTCCTGATTTTGTGCAGGCCACAGATAACTCAATATTACCGTGCCTTCGTGCATCATCTCTATTTCCGACTCTATCGAAGGCTGAACTTTTAAAATAATATCGGATGCATCGTATAATTCTTTTGCAGAATCAACAATTGCTGCTCCTGCTTCTTTATACGATTCGTCCGAATAATTAGCTCTTTCTCCGGCACCTTTTTCTATTAAAACTTCAAACCCCTGTTTAATAAGCCGTTGGGTTGTTTTAGGCGTAGCTGCAACTCGCAGCTCATCTTTTGATAACTCCTTTGGAATACCTACTTTCATCTATGTATAATTATGTTAGACATTGAATTTCGCAGTTCTTTGTGTTTTATTTTATATTCGTTTTGTTGTAATACTTTAATTACCAACCGTATATAATAAAAAATAAAATTCATTACGCAAAGTAGTAATAAAAATAGAATTTTCATAGATGTTTGTTGTTGTTGTAAATTAAATATTTTTGAATTTATTGAAATCTTGAAAAACTGTGTTATTCTTTATTTTGCAAGATGTTGAATGTTAAATATTTCGGTATTTATTTTGTATTTTTATGTTTAGAAAAATAGTTGTATATAACATAATTTTTTTATTGAATTTATTGAATAATTTGTTATTAAAGTTTTTGTTTTTTCTTGATTCCACAATTGTAAAAGTTAAATATCTAATTCATGGTGAAAATATTTTTCTTTTGTTTTTATTTTATTCTGACCTGTATAAAAAGATTAAAAATGTCGTTGCAAAAGCAAATCCTGCTGTAATAAT
>CAYRJP010000292.1:0-1434 GCA_964424425.1 uncultured Bacteroidales bacterium
AATCTCTCACTTTTTGAGAAAAAGAAATCGCTTTCTATGCGTGCATTCTCATCACTATCGGAGCCGTGAACAGCATTTTTTTGCATCGATTCGGCAAATAATTTTCTAATAGTGCCTTCTTCGGCTTTATCAGGGTCGGTAGAGCCTATCAATTTACGATAATCTTCCACCGCATTTTCTTTTTCAATTATGGCAACCACAATAGGTCCCGATGTCATAAATCTTATTAAATCGTCATAAAAAGATTTGTCTTTATGAACGGCATAAAATTTTCGTGCCTGTGCTGTTCGCAATTTAATCATTTTCATTGCCGCAATATGAAATCCCGCATCATTAATAATATTCAATATAGGTCCTATGTGTTCATCACAAACTGCACCCGGTTTAATAATTGTAAATGTGTAAGTTCCTGCCATAATATTTTTTGTTTTTTTATAAATTCACTTATAAAAATAAGCATTTTTATCAAACACTTTTATATTATATTCATTTTTTTGTTTTAATTATAAAACCATTATTAATTGTTAATTGTTACTTTTGTTTACAAAATATAAACTATTATTTAAAAATAATTATTTTGAACACTATTTCATCAAGTTTTACAAAAAACGCAAAAGCAGAGATTGACAAAGCACAAAATATTGTAATATTGTCGCATAAAAATCCCGATGGTGATGCCTTAGGTTCGGGTTTGGCATTTTATAATTTATTTGCAAATTTTAATAAAAAAGCCACCTTTATTGTCCCCAACCAATTGCCTGTTTATCTTAAATGGATGGACGGCTTTAATGATATTATTGTTTTTGAAAATAATAAAAGCAAAGGACAAGAGATAATAAAGTCTGCCGATTTAATAATAATGATAGATTTTAATCATCGCAGCCGACTGTCACAAGTTGCCGATAGCGTATTGCCTCATAAATGTCCGAAAATTCTTATCGACCATCATCCCGACCCCGAAAATATTGCCGACCTTATTTATAGTCGCATTTCATCCAGTTCTACCGCCGAAATGGTTTATGAATTTATTGAAGCGGCTTTTGGTAAAGATGCTGTTTCAAAAACCATTGCCGAATGTTTATTTACGGGTATTGTTACCGATACAGGAACTTTCAGCTACAACTCTTCAAATCAAATTACTTTTAAAATTGTGGGAGAATTGCTGTCTTTTGGTATAGATAAGGATTATATTATTGATAAAATATATAATAACTATTCGGAATACAGACTTCGACTGTTAGGACATGCCATAAATTCAAAGATGAAAGTTTTACACGAATACGGAACCGCATATATTTATCTTTCACAAAAAGATATGGATAGTTATAATTTCGAACAAGGAGATACCGAAGGATTTGTTAACTTTCCTCTATCAATAAAAGGGATTGTTTTTTCGGCTATTTTTATCGAAAAAGATAATTATACAAAATGTTC